>JAZQHQ010000001.1:0-66054 GCA_045540675.1 Alistipes sp.
GGGCACCTCCCCTAAAACAGGGGAGGAATATAAAAAAACACCCGACCACTTACGCAGTCGGGTGAAATAATTATTGTTTAACTAACCTGTTGATTACTCTGCCTTCTTCAATACGATAGTCAAATTTACAATCTTACCATATCTATTGCCTTGGAACTCACCATCAACATACTGGTCGTAGAGAAATCCGAGCTTTACATATGGGTCAAATGTATTACTCCAATCTTCTGGATAATCATTAACAGTAAAGGTAATCTTCTTATTTTCATTGTCAATAGTTACCTTACCCTCATTACCAAGAACACCGAACTCTGTATATGTATTCTCTGTTACATATGGATAATCGTTGAAACGCAACTTACCATCGGCTGCTGGATTCACGAAATCAAAATCGATGGTATACTCACCGCCCTTGCCTGTAACAACCAATTCATACTCATTAGCCTCCGTCTCTACCAATGCGCTGTGCTCCAAAACTACCTGTGGTGTATCATTTTTAATTGGAGTCTCAACATAAGAAGGCTCACCAGCTACAACTCCCTTTTCTGCATCTACTGCGAATGCATATACCCAATATTTCCAAGATTCAGGGTCAGAGTCGTCCTCGTTACCATAACGCTCGACATCCAATCTATAGTTAGTTTGAGCGCCTGTAAGAGGAGTGTTGTAAGCCTGTGATGCAGCAAGATCTAACCAATTACCCTTGTATGACTCATCAAAGCCCATCTTCTGAATATTACCCAATACATAAGTAGCATTGAGGTCAGAAGGTGTTACATTTACGAGGATATGGTCGAAGTGAGTTTCAACAACCTCGAACTCAAATGTTACAGGAGCAACAGTCTCGTTCTTCTTCTGTGTGAGCTTTACAGTAGCAGTAGCATTAAAATCCATTGGCATCATCATACCATACTGCAATACATCGCACATATAAGAGTAACTAACAGTAACCTCTGCGCTACGAGATACAGCGTAAGGGTTCGCTGCATAATTGATATGAAGTTTATTGTCAACTATGGTAGGTGTAACCCACGACTCTGCGCTATAATCAACATAAGCCGACAAAACACCATCGTAAGGGTTCTCAACTGTAATAGTTGCAAGCTGACATCCTTCAGTTGCATTAACCTCTGCCTCCGATACCGAAACACTTACAGTTGGAGCAGGAAGAGCCTCAATCTCAAAAATGTGAATTGGAGTTGCTTGGGTAGAGTCATCTACATTATTTTCAAGATTTGTATTATTCTTGTTGATACCAACAACGCAAAGATATCCCTTTTCTTCAACAATTGAACTCCAACCTCTGCTAGTAACAAGTGAGCAATAAACTGTTTCGTTCAGTTCTGACAGGAAGTATGGATAACCATATTGAGGAAGCCAATAAAATCCGGAGTATAAACCAGGCATTTGCCAACCACCTTCTGATTCTGGAGCCACTATACTAGCGATCTGCTCCATAGCATACTCCTCCGGAGTCTTTGTTGCTGCATCTGCTCTTGTACTCCAAGGCATGAAATCATCGCTTGGCTCCAAAGCCGACTGACCGAAAGTAAATGCACCCCAAACCATATTCTCGGCGGTAGTGTCAAGAGTAGTAATTGTTGCGGTTGCGCCAACAGGAGTTTTAGCTGACCAAGCAACAGAGAACGATGGAGCTGGCGAAACCTGCGAAGCAGCAACAGTCGCAGGAGCTGCCAAATTATTGTTGTTGCTATCTACATAGCTAACAACAACCGAAGCCGAACGAGGATTGGTTACTGCGGTAAATGGTGCTGCTTCGAGAACGAGTTGGTTGTCCTCGTTTACAGAAGCACTCAACCAAGTAGCCGAAGACTCTGCTACCACATTTGCACCGATAACATCCTTCGAAAGGGTAACGCTCAATGTTGCAGTGCCACCATTAGCAGCAAAAGGCTCTGCAAGCTCACCAACGGTGAGGACAACATCATAAGCAGGTTCAGCAGGAGGTGTTGTGCCACCACCATTATCTGCCGGACCATCGGTCGTACACGACACGCCTACGAACATTGCGCAGGCAAATGTCAACATAAGTGTAAAAATCTTCTTCATAATTGTAAGAATTTGAAATTAAAAAATAAGTGTTTAGTTACAAATTGTAAGTTTTTCGTTATTTCCTTAAAACGCAAAAAACGGATTTTACCCCGTTTCTGTATTGCAAATTTATATTGTAGAATTTAATTTTCCAAATATTTTTTACATTTTTTTAATAAATTATGCGATTTTTTTAGAAATAGATTATTGTTTTGTCGTCACGCCTGCTCCGTTCTGCGCCGCCATATTTTCTTACAGCTTCTCGCCGAAGCACAAATCACCCGCATCGCCCAAGCCCGGAACGATATACTTATGCGGATTGAGAACGGGATCGACAGTTGCCACCCACAAATCGACCTCTTCGGGGTTGGTATGCTCCAAGACAAAATCGACTCCCTCGGTACAACCAAGCACCGAAACAATATGTGTATGTGCCGGTTTGCCGCCATGAGCGCACAAAACCTCGTATGCTGCCACCATAGATGCGCCCGAAGCGAGCATCGGGTCACAGAGAATCAGTGTTTTCCCCTCCAATGACGGACAAGCGATATACTCCACCTTAATCTCGAAATCACTCTCGCTCGAATAGCTGCGATATGCCGACACAAAGGCATTTTCCGCATCATCGAAGTAGTTGAGCAAGCCCTGATGCAGTGGCAGGCCCGCACGCAAAATGGTTGCAAGTACCACCTTGTCGGAGATACACTCCACCTCTGCATTGGCAAGTGGGGTAGTGACAGTTTTAGGTGTATAATGCAACTTTTTCGACAACTCATAGGCGGTACATTCGCCTATGCGCTCCAAGTTACGGCGAAAACGCATCGAATCCTTTTGCACATCAACATTGCGCAACTCTGCGAGAAATTTATTGATGATGGTGTTCTGTTTGTCAAGAATGTGAAGCATACCTATATATTATATAAATTAAGAATTGAGAATTGAGAATTGAGAATTAAGAATTACTTGATACAGCAAAAATAATTTTAATTTTTAATTGCTTTTTAGTATAAAAAATTGTTGAATGGGTAGCGACCGCAGTGGATTTCGCGCACCATACCGTAGAGATCGGTGCGGAACTTCTCTATATTTATGCGCTCCGCAGCCGAGATAAAGATGCACGGAGTATTCTGCTTCGCAAACCAACTCTGCTTCAAATCATCGAGCGAGCGATTCTCCTTGGTCGCAGGGGTGAGATCATCTTCTTCCTTCGGAGTGTAGGTGTAGGCATCAATCTTGTTGAATACCAAATAGACCGGTTTGTCGCCCGCACCAATATCCTGCAAGGTCTGCTTTACGACATCAATCTGCTCCTCGAATTGAGGGTGCGAGATATCGACAACATGTATCAACAAATCCGCCTCGCGCACCTCGTCAAGTGTCGATTTGAACGACTCAATCAACTCGGTAGGCAACTTGCGGATAAAACCTACGGTATCGGACAAGAGGAATGGAAGGTTATCGAAAACAACCTTACGCACCGTAGTGTCGAGCGTTGCAAAGAGTTTGTTTTCGGCAAAAACCTCGCTCTTCGAAATTAGGTTCATCAAGGTAGATTTTCCGACATTGGTATATCCGACCAACGACACACGCACCATACCGCCACGGTTGGAGCGCTGCACCGCCATCTGCTTGTCGATTTTTTTCAAATCCTCTTTGAGTTTCGAGATGCGGTTGCGGACAATACGGCGGTCGGTCTCAATCTCGCGCTCACCGGCACCGCCACGAGTTCCCGTACCTCCTCGCTGTCGTTCGAGGTGAGTCCACATACCCGCCAAGCGAGGCAACATATACTCACACTGCGCCAGCTCGACCTGCGTTTTTGCGTAGGCGGTCTGCGCACGCTGACGGAAGATATCGAGAATAAGGCGAGTACGGTCGATAACGCGACACGGCATTGACTGCTCGATATTGCGAGTCTGTGATGGCGAGAGTTCGTCATCGAAAATCACCACATTTATCTCGTTCTCCTCGCAGTAGGCAGCAATCTCTTCGAGTTTGCCCGGACCTACATAGATGCGTGACGAAGGTTGCGAGAGTCGTTGCGTAAAGCGGCGCACGGTCTTGATTGCTGCCGTCTCGGCAAGGAACTCCAACTCATCGAGGAACTCCTCCGCCTGACGAGGCTCTTGACCATCGCGAATAACCGCCACCAAGACAGCTCGCTCCTCGCGCTGCTCCTCAACAACAACGCTCTTATCTTTTGTTTTTTGCTCCGACATATATTGCTATTTAATAAAAGCCGAGCGTTGGCTCGGCTTTTGTGCTATCAGCTTTGTTAAATTTAGTTCTGGATACGGAAATCGATTGGCAATGTGTACTTCACACGCACTGCCTGATTACGCTGCTTGCCCGGAGTCCACTTTGGCGAGGTCTTCAAGATACGGATAGCCTCGTCAGAAAGCGATGAATCGGGGGTTTGGAGTACCTGAATGTTGGTGAGAGCGCCATCCTTCTCGATAACGAACATCAACAATACACGACCCGAAATGTTGTTCTCCTGCGCAATCTGTGGGTAACGAACTTTCGACTGCACCCAGTTACGGAAGGTCATCAAATCTCCGCCCATAAACGAAGGCATCTGCTCAACCTTTACGAATGGCTGGTCGTCCTCGATGTTCTCCTCCTCGACAGCCACCTGCTGAATAATCTCAACATCCTCGGCAAACTCGGCGAAATCGACACTTGTCTCGATCTTTTCATCGTTAGTTACGATGTTCAAGATGTCGGTGATAACGGTAATCTCGGTACGCTTTGGAGGCTCCGGTGGCTTCTGGTCCTGACGAGTAATCTCGGTAATCTCCTCCTCAACTACGGCTACAACCTGCTCCACCTGCTCAATCTTATACTCGCGAGGGGTGTAGAGGAATGCTGCAATAACAACAAGCAATGCTACTGCCAATCCGATTTCGAGCAACAAGACGCGCTTGTTCTGAACATCTACTTTGGGGTTTTTCTTAATCTCCATTATCGTGTAATTTTTTAATTTATCGTCTATCTCTGATAGAGGTAGCACTTCACTTACCACCTAATCAACTACAAATATAGATATTATTTTTCAAATAAACACATCAATAATCAAAAAATGACAAAATTTTCTCTATTTTTGTAACAAATTAGAGATGCGCAAAGTGGCAAGTAAGGAGTATTTATACGGAAAAACATTGTCGGAGTTGCAGGCTGTATGTGCCGAATTGCAACTACCTCGCTTTGTAGCGAAGCAGATTGCCGATTGGCTCTATCGCAAGAGTGTTCGCACCATAGATGAGATGACTAACCTCTCAAAAGTTGTCCGCGCAACTCTAAAAGAGCGTTTTGAGCTCGGTTTGCATACTCCCGAAGGTGAGCAGACCTCCGCTGATGGTACGAAAAAATATCTCTACCGCACTGCCGAAGGAGAGTTTGTGGAGTCGGCATATATCCCTGACCGTGAGCGTGCTACGCTCTGTGTATCTTCGCAGGCAGGGTGTCGTATGGGTTGCAAATTTTGTGCAACAGCACGACTTGGTCTGAAACATTCGCTTTCGACCTGCGACATCCTCAATCAGATAGCCTCGTTGCCCGAGCGTGATAGCCTTACGAATGTGGTATTTATGGGTATGGGCGAGCCATTGGACAATATGGAGAATGTGTTGCGAGCCCTCGAAATTATCACTGCGGAGTGGGGATTTGGGTGGTCGCCAACCCGTGTAACCCTCTCCACGGCAGGTGTTGCTCGCGAACTGCGCCGATTTTTAGACTCGACACAGGTGCATCTTGCAGTATCGCTACACAATCCATTCCACGAGGAGCGCGAGGCGATTATGCCTATCGAACGAGCCTATCCTATTCGCGAGATAGCGGACATTCTGCGTGAATACGACTTTACTCATCAGCGCCGTGTATCGTTCGAGTATATCGTAATGAGCGATTTGAACGACTCACCGCGACATATTAAGGAGTTGTGCCGACTGCTCGATGGCATAAAGTGTCGCATAAACCTTATTCGCTTTCATAAAATTCCCGATTCTCCATACTTCTCGCCTTCTGACGAAAAGATGATAGCATTTCGCGATGCCCTTACTCAACGCGGCATTATGACCACCATCCGAGCCTCGCGAGGAGAGGATATCAAAGCCGCCTGCGGACTCCTCTCCGCAGAGAGAAAATAGTTCTGATGTTTTTTTACGAATAATAAAACAAGAACGGAGCAGCCTTGCGAGGCAGCTCCGTTTCTATTTGGTGTAATCTGAATTACTCCTTGTGGTGGTCACGGCGTGGGCGGCGGTCGCCTCGCTCCTGACGGTCACCGCGTGGTGCGCGTGGCTTACGCTCAGGCTCTACCCAACCCTCTGGTTTAGGAAGAAGTGCTTTGTGCGAAAGACGGAGCTTGTTGGTCTTTTGGTCGATGCCAATCAACTTAACATCAATCTCATCGCCCTCCTTCAAACCGGTCTCCTCCATTGTCTCGAAACGCTTGTAGTCAATCTCCGAGATGTGGAGCAACGCCTCCTTACCCGGCAAAATCTCAACGAAAGCGCCGAAATCTACAACCGACTTAACGGTTCCGTGATACTCCTCGCCAACCTCAGGCACTGCTACAATACCCTTGATGCGAGCCATTGCTGCATCAATCGATGCCTTATCTACACCGAATACATCAACCAATCCAGAAGTCTCGGTCTCGGTGATGGTGATAGTTGTGCCGGTAGTCTTCTGAATGTCCTGAATAACCTTGCCACCAGGACCGATAACTGCACCGATAAAGTCCTTATCGATAACGAGTTGCTCAATACGAGGAACAAATGGCTTGTAGTCCTCGCGAGGCTCTGCGATGCACTCGGTAATCTTGTCGAGAATGTGCAAACGACCTACGCGTGCCTGCTCCAATGCCTGCGCCAACACCTCATACGAAAGACCATCAACCTTAATATCCATCTGTGTTGCGGTGATACCATCGCGAGTACCTGTAACCTTGAAGTCCATATCGCCCAAGTGGTCCTCATCACCCAAGATATCCGACAATACAGCCCAACGACCTGTTGCCGAATCCGAGATAAGTCCCATTGCGATACCCGAAACAGGCTTCTTCAACTTAACACCTGCATCCATCAAAGCCATACAGCCTGCGCAAACGGTAGCCATCGAAGATGAGCCGTTCGACTCCAAGATATCCGAAACTACACGCACTGCGTATGGATTCTCCTCGCCCATTGGTACCATAGGCTTCAATGCACGCCAAGCGAGGTGTCCGTGACCAATCTCACGGCGGCTAACGCCACGCGATGCCTTCGCCTCACCTGTCGAGAATGGAGGGAAGTTGTAGTGGAGTACAAACTGCTCCGAGCCCTGGAACAATACCTCATCGTGCTGCTTCTCATCGAGCTTTGTGCCGAGAGTTACAGTCGAGAGCGACTGAGTCTCGCCACGGGTAAAGATTGCCGAGCCGTGTGCGCATGGGAGGTAATCAACCTCGCACCAGATAGGACGAATCTCGTCTGTACGGCGACCGTCAAGACGCTTGCCCTCATCGAGAATCATATTACGCATAGCCATCTTCTGTACATCATCGTGGAAGTACTTGTGGATAAGCGGAGCCTTCTCCTCCAACTCCTCCTCGGTGTAGCGCGAAGCGAACTCTGCCTCCAAAGCATCGAATGCCTCCGAACGCTCATGCTTCATTGTGCCGCTTGTAGCGATAGCGTATGCCTTGTCGTACAACTCCGAGATGATAGTTTGACGCAACTCCTCATCGTTGGTCTCGTGGCAATACTCGCGCTTAACATCTTTGCCAAGCTCCTTCATCAACTCAATCTGTGCAGCACAGTGAGTCTTGATAGCCTCGTGAGCATACTTGATAGCGCCGAGCATAACCTCCTCGCTAACCTCCTTCATCTCACCCTCAACCATCAAGATATTATCGATAGTACCTCCGACCATAATGTCGAGGTCTACATCCTTCATCTGCGAGAAAGTTGGGTTAATGCAGTACTCTCCGTTGATTCGCGCTACACGCACCTCCGAAATAGGACCTCCGAACGGAATGTCCGATACAGCCAAAGCTGCCGAAGCAGCCAGACCTGCGAGGGCATCAGCCTGAATATCCTTGTCTGCCGAGATAAGGTTTACGGTTACATAAACCTCTGCGTGGTAGTCGGCAGGGAACAATGGGCGGAGCGCACGGTCAATCAAGCGGGCAACCAAAATCTCGTTGTCACCGGCCTTACCCTCACGCTTCATAAAACCACCAGGTATGCGACCTACGGCAGCGAACTTCTCCTTATACTCGACCTGCAAAGGCATAAAGTCGGTACCCTCTTTTGCATCTTTGGCAGCCACTACCGTTGCGAGCAACATTGTATCGCCCTGTTTTACGACAACCGAACCATCAGCCTGCTTTGCCAACTTGCCGGTCTCAATCATAATCTCTCGACCACCTTCCAGCGGGATAAACTTCTGTACAGCATTGTACAACTTCTTTTCTTCCATAATCATCTAAATCGTCAAAAAATAAATTTCTCTTTTCTTCATCATCACATCAAAAAACAAAATGAAGGCAACTCCCTTGTGGCGAGTTGCCCCATTCTGCTGACCTCTTACTTACGAAGGTTCAAAGCCTTAACGATAGCACGATAACGCTCGATATCTACCTCCTTCAAGTACTCCAACAACTGACGGCGCTTACCGATCATCTTCAACATCGCACGCTGTGTGCCGAAGTCGTGACGGTTGTTTTTGAGGTGCTCTGTAAGGTGGCTGATACGGTACGAGAACAACGCGATCTGGCTCTCTGGGGAACCTGTATCGGTGTTAGACTTGCCGTACTGACCGAAAAGCTCTTGCTTTTTCTCTGCTGTTAAATAAGCCATAATAGTAAAAAATTAAAATTAAGTTATTTAATAGTTTAACACTTCGTGCGCATTCGCCTTACTACGAATCACGCCAAAGCGGTGCAAAGATACAAATAAAATTAAGAATTAAGAAT
This sequence comes from Alistipes sp., assembly GCA_045540675.1. Lineage (GTDB taxonomy): Bacteria > Bacteroidota > Bacteroidia > Bacteroidales > Rikenellaceae > Alistipes. The sequence goes on from JAZQHQ010000001.1 coordinate 9,014, forward strand.
TAAAAGTTAAGAATTTACACAAAAAATATAAAAATCAGCCGATTATGGCATTTTGAGGAGTGAAACGGGCGCGCTGTTTTGTACGATTTTTGAATTATTTTGGTGGCAGATTTGGAAGTTTCGTTTTTTTGCCATACCTTTGCACTCGCAAAACACAGGAACTCCATTTTAGAGTAAAGATACATCGCGGGGTGGAGCAGCTGGTTAGCTTGCCGGGCTCATAACCCGGAGGTCGGAGGTTCGAGTCCTCCTCCCGCAACTAAACGAGACAAGTCGAAAGATTTGTCTCTTTTTTTATCTTTTTTATTTTTATAATTCACTGAAATAGTGCGTGTTATATCAAAGAACGAATTGGTGCTATTGGTTAGAAAACTTCTTTTTTCTTTATCCCATTCAACACCCTTTGGAAAGACTAATTTTTGTATTTTTTGGCATACATCAAAGTCTTGTTTCTTCCAATAAACACCTAAATTACAAGCAATTACAATAGTAGTCTCTATGTATTCGGCAAGGTTAGATAGATTTACGGATACTCTCTCCAACTCTGCCTCCGCTTTATGCTTATTTATCTCCAAATCTCTAATAACTTCCAAATAGACATCTTTCTCGATTGCACCAATTGCATAGTTCTTTTTAGCACTCTTTATTTGGGTGGTTAAGGTTGCGATATTCTTCTTGATATTATCTATATCGCTGATTTGTGTATGCGTTTTCTCTTCAAATTTCTTTTTTAAAACTATCGTCAATATAGGTAGCAATTCATTAGGTACAGCGAATCCATTGAGCAATTCGGCATACTTTGAATGAATTTCCTTCGCTGACACATTTACGCTACCCTCCTTGCCACTATACTTATAATAATCCAAATCCTTCTTTTTAACAGTATATCCTGATAGTGTATGCCCTAATGCGTGTATATGGTTTTTCAGCGGGAAACGAGGTGTTTCTGTCGCTTGCTCGTAACCTTTGTTGTTGCCCATAAGAATACTTTGCACCTTCTCGAATAGTGCCTCGGAGATAAGAGGTTCTTGCTTCCCTTTTACAATCGCTCCTTTCAGCAGACTATGCTCAATTCTACCACAATAAAACTGATTTTGTAGGCAGTTGGATAGTCTTTGTTTGCTAATATCCAGTCCTCTTAATTTTAATCTCTCTACAACCTTTGCTTGGGAAAGATTTGGTTCATTTGCAATCCATACCCAAGCATTTTTTAATATCTTGCCTTTGTCATTGACTGTTAATTTGTGTTCTTTATTTACCTTCTTGGAGTCATATCCAAGCGGTGGTTTGCTGTACCACTCGCCTCGGTTCAAACACGACACCATACCTTCGTAGCACTTATGCCTACGCATCGCATTATCAATATCTGCAATGATAAGTAGAATAGCAGATATTTGCTCTGACAGCACATTGCCCTCATCAATAGGTTGGTTTACAGATTTGATGATAACACCATTGCGTTTTAGTTGCCCTTTATATGTCAATCCCTCGTACATATTTCTGCTGAATCTATCATAGTCGAAAACAACTATTGTATCCACCTCTGGATCATTCATCACAGCACCTATCATTTCAAGAAAGTGCTCTCCTGCAACCTTCGCTGATTCAAATGTGCCACCAAAACAGTGCTTTACCTCTTTATTTAACGCTTCGCAGTAACCATTACAAGCGTCCATCTGCGTTTGAATGGAGTGGTTCGTCTTAAACTGCTCCTCCGATGATACTCGTGTCCAAATTACTGCCTTGCCTTTACCACTCTTTGAAATAGCGAGTCTCTTTTCTACAATCTTCTCAATACGAGTTTTCTTCTGTTTTTTAATCATAAATTTCTTCGGTTTTCACTTTATTATTCTTGTACCACACATATCCGATTTCCGCTATTTCATCTAATCCATTAAGTATGGTTATTATATCGTCTTCGTTGGTTATCCCCAACTTGTTAAATTCTTCAATGTATCTATTTTCTAAATCATCTTTCAGAAACATTATTAAATTAGAACTTCGTGCTTTCGCACTCCCCTCGTTCTTCTTGATTTTGAGGTTGAGGGGTTATTCGCTTTCGCCTCCTACTCGGTTAATTGGTAGGTTTTCTGTTCGACAGGGGATATGCGCAAAACCCTTGTACCATATAGGCACAATAATCCTTCTCTATGGACTCATACTATTCTAAAATTTTTAATTGAAATAGGCGACAGAATCGTCTAACAAGAGCATTTCAACTCTCTTGCTGTGCAAATATACCAAAAAATTTTGAATTTATAAACAGCTGGCTACTAATTAGATAAAATTTTCTGCAATTTTCTCAAAGTATTTACCGATGTTGAGGTTATTGCTTGTACATTTCTTAATGACAGTCCTTTTTTTAGCAACTGAATTTCTTTTTGGTAGTCTGTCTTCATTTGTTCGACTGATTTACGGTATCCCTCCTTTCTGCCTACCTTACCACCGCACTCTCTAAAATGGTTATAACCCGACTCCATTCTGCAACGGATTAGACTTCTTTCCAAACTGTTGAACTGTGCAAGGATACCCATCACCAACTGCGCAATCGGATTGGGCTGTCCACTTGGTAGCAATGTTTCGAGTCCGTTCTGATGTATGTAAACAGATATTTTGCGATTTGTAAGATAATCTATCACACTCAGGAAGTCCACCGCTCGTCTTGAAAGACGGGAACACTCATAAATTAAGACTTTATCTACCTTGTGATTTTCGGTAAAGGCGAGTAGTTTGGTTAATGCTTCACGCTCCTCAACCTTCTTGGCACCGCTTACCTTCTCGGTAAACTCCGCCACCACCTCATACTCCATCTTCTGTGCATACTCTCGGAGTTCTGCCACTTGTCTATCAAATTCCTGAGTTTTGGTACTAACTCGTGCATATATCACTACCTTTGTCATATTGGTTATAGTTTAATTTTGTATGACAAAAATAATAATATATTATTAAATAAACAAATTTTATTAATATAATAATATGAATTAATTTGAATTTATTATGTATATGGTATTAAATAGGCAATTGACTTTTGCACCAACAAAAAAGGAGGCGTGTGCCTCCACTTCAATCAAGACTGTGATAATCTTTATAGTATCCTAAAATCAGGCCGATAACCTCTTTTGTATTCTGTTAGATGCTTAATTATCTCAGCATCTTTAATCATACAAGGAAGATCGTGCGTGAATTCAAGAATTATATCCTCTTTGGTTATTTGAAATGTCTTTCCTACAAGATAGTTGTGTAAAGGTGATGTAGAGTCTGTTACATTATCAGGAGCAACATCAATTGCTTTAATATCGTGTTTAGATGGCAATAACCTTATGACTATAAATTTTTCATTCTCTGCATTAAGTTTTGATAACTGACTTGATGCTATATCATACAAAACACTAAAATCGTCACTCCTCACAACGCATACTGCATCATACTCAACTCCTTTATGTAATCCATCTTTTAAGATGCTATCCCTATTCTTGGCAGGTGTGATATGATAGAAAGGTAAATTTTTATCGATATATTCTTGTACTGTCATCGCTTTATTCATTCTCTTTGGGTATATATATTAATACAAATACACTTTTTTGTATCTCTAATGAACATTTGACATCTTGTTCATTTGTATATTCAATATGGCAATATGCCTGAGATTTTATGTTGTTATTTTCGTCTTTGTAAATTTTGTTGTACTCTTTGATAAGATATACTTCCATTGGTAGATTAAAAATTTCGATAATATCTTTCTCAATAGATAGGTATTCATTAGTAGGTTTGCGATAAAATTTTTGTAGTCCCATAATTGTAAAAGGTTTAGTGGCTAATAAATAATTTTAAGGTTGGTGGCGGGAAACCACCAACCTGATTGTTAAATAGATAAATAGTTAAATTGTTAAAAAGCGAGGACAGCACGCACAGATATTTTGTAACCCTTAGTAGCGTAACCGTCTGAAATACCAAAACTGAAATTGACACCGCAAGCGTTGTTGCTATTGTATTCAGTAGATGACCAATAATCTTCTGTCCCGAAAGCGGTATATCCATTTGTAGAGAGAATTGAGTTTATGGTTGATTTATTATTGTAAATCGTATATAATTCATTAAACGCAGGAAGATACCAATCCGTACCATAATCTGAACACCACTTAAATGCAGGATATTTAGTTTCCCAAGATGATAATGCTTTAATTATTGCCATATTAGTAGTTCCATTATCACTGTCTATCGCTGAGGTTGTAATCCCTGATGTACTCCACTTCAAAGATGAACCTTCGGCAACAGACACCATCTTGCCCGCATTATATGGAGTCTTTTCGATATATACAACACCAAGTCCTGTGGTATCAAGTTTCTTTGTAGAAGAAAGGTTTGCATTGAATAACTCTACGCCTTTAAGTGCTGTATTTGAAGTTAGGTCAATATCGGTAATTGCCAAACCTGATGCAACCAACACTTCAAGCAGTGTATTGTACTTTGTATCAACCACCGAAATTTCAGCGTTGTTACTTATATTAAGATATGTAAGCGCAGTGTTGTTACGGATATTGAGTGTCAAGAGGAGATTGTTTGCAATATCGAACTCCTGCAAAGCTGCATTTGCCGTAACATCGATTTTTCGCAGTTGGTTATTGTTGCAGTAGAACTTCACAAGCGAGGCGTTGTCCGATACATCGATAGAGGAGAGTCTATTGTTGTTTGCATTAATCTCTGTAAGTTTTTTGTTATTGGATAAGTCGAGAGATCTAAGGCGATTAAACGAGCAGTTTAACTTTTCGAGGTTGGTAAAATACTCGATACCCGCAAGCGAGGTTGTCTGTGGCATAAGTCCCATAATGTCAATCTCGGTGATGTTCTCTGCCTCTGCCAACGAAATTTCGCTATCAGCATCGGTATCAAACTTCTCGACAAGATATGCCTTGAAATTTACATCAGGAATATAGACTGTATTGGTTGTCCAAGGCACCATATTTACATAGTCGGAAGTTAAACAGTTGTAACCATTCGATACCTCCAAGCGCACATTTGCAGAGATTTCGTTACGGAAGAATCCCTCTTCGAGGTTTGTACCCGTGGCAACTACGGTCAAGATACCATCTTTTGCCGATGCGCCCACAACAGTGAGGTTTACAAATTCGCCTACTGCAGCACGGGTTTGAGCATAGACGGCCTTAACGCTCAACGCATCTTCCCAAACTTCAACCAACTCCTCGGCAACAGCAGCAGGACGCACCTCATATTTAAGGGTTGCACTGCCTGCGGTGATTGTGCCATTGTTCTCGGTGTAGTACATTGTTGCCTTGCAATCCGAAAACTCAGGAACAAAACTCAACGACTGAATGCGCTCGATAAGGGCAGCAATCTGCTCCTGCATCTCGGCGATATCTGCTTGCATATTGTAAATGGTGAGTTTGATAGTCTTAACCTCTTGTTCCAAAGCTGTAACACGAGCATCGAGAGCATCTATTGTAGCGTTAATAGTTGCCACTTCGTTGTCTATACGGGTATTGATGGTTGTAACCTCCGTAGCGATAGCATCACGGAGTTGTCCATTCAAGGTGTTGATGGCGGTTTTGATTGCCTCCTTGTATGCTTCGGTAATCTCAGCAGCGGTGTTGTTGAGTTCACTTCTCAATTGTGCAATAGAGGCGGTGTTTTCGGAAATCGCCTGTGCGTTATTGCCAATAGCGGTTGCATTGGCAGAGATAAGGGCAGCATTCTTGGCAATCTCCTCTGCGTTCTTGGCAATGGTGCGAGTGTTGGTATCTACATTTGATTGCAAAGAGGTAATTGCACTCTTATTGCTGTTGATAAGAGTCTCGTTTGCCTCGATAAGAGATTTATTCTCGTCAATCTTTTGGCTGTTGCCCTCTATGTCTTCGCTATTCTCTGCAATTGCCTGCGCATTGGCAGTTATCTTGGTGGCATTGTTTGAAATCTGCTCTGCATTATCCGCAATGGCGAGTTTATGTGTTGCAATTTCGCCCTGTGCTGATGATAAATCTTCACGCAAAGCATCTATCAACTCCTTGTTGTCTGAGATATTCTTGGTGAGTTGCTCCGAGAGTTCGCTGATAAGATTTTCAAGATATGCCTTCTGTGCTTCGAGTTTGCTATTGAACTCCTGCATAATGTCGGCAAGCATCTGATTAACCTCCTGCATAGTGTAGTAACCTGCGAGTTGGTTATTAACCCACTGTTGCATCTTTGTCTCCGAAGCGGAAATAGCATCTTTGATTGCTTGTGTATATGCTGCCTCAACCTCCTCCTTTGCTGCCGATATAGCATCTGTATATGCTTTGGTAATCTCTGTTACCTTCTGTTGGATATTCTTGTTCAAGGTTGATACTGCCGCCTCGATATCCTCCTTAATTTTGGTGTTAAGGCGAGTTTCAAGGGCGGTAAGACTCTTGTTGATTGACTCTATCTGCGTCTTGATACTTGCGACTTCTGCTGACAATTCATTATGTTTTTCGAGAGTTGCAAAGGTTTGAGACACCCAATCCTTTGTACTCTGAATTTCGCCATTGACATAACTCTCCAAATCGTTGATTTTATCCTCCAATGCCCTGTCCTTATTCTGTAAAGAGGTGATAGCATCGTTGATTTGTGCTAACTCGCCCTCCAATTCCGACTTTACAGATGCAAGTTGTGCCAACACATCAGATTTTGCAGTTGAAATGTTGTTTTTCAACTCCTTCTCAATACTTTCAATCTCTTTGTTTGTCAGTTCGATTGATTTTTGAAGATTACTTGCAGTGGACTGCAAATTCTCGATGTACCCTTTCAACTCCTTGTCTGTTTTTTTCAATTCGGGCAAAGTAGCATTGATTGCATTTACCTGCTCTTGGAGCGATGCGATTTGGGTGTTTTCAATCTCGTCAAGACGATTGTTGATATCATCAATCGCCTCTTCAAACTTTTTGCAACTTGGCAACATCATTGCCACGACTGCAACTAACAAAAATAGTTTCTTCATAACAGTAAAGTATTAAAAATTAAACAATTATTAAAATGTTCGTTCTGTTATGACAATAAAGAAAGTGTGGAGAAACACTGTTCGTCTATCAATCTGATGGTTCTGACAAAACCTTGACAACAATAAACGATGCGATACCCCACACCCGTAATATGCAGAATAGGGTTGCAGAATGCTCCCAACCATACATATACAAGAAATGAGTGCTATTCGTTGTCCTGTTGTCGTAAAAACTGTCAGATTTTCAGATTAGGACTGCAAAAAACACTTTCAATATGTCCGTCAATCTATTGATTGACAAGGCAAATATAAGCATTTTTTGTTTCAATGTTCTCTAAAAGAGAAACTTTTTGAATAGCACTCTGTGAAGTATCGCTCTAAATGATACAAAAAGTGAAGGTTAAAACACCTTCACAATTGACTCCCAACGGAAACTACGCCACGCTGATTTTTCAATGTCAAAATAGGCGGTGGTGGAGTAAATTTCACGACTAACACCCCTACCGTTGGTATATTTGTAGGCAAGAGTGGCATTTGTTGTTCCCCACGCCTCACGGATCTCTCCGTTCTTCTTGATGTAAAGGAAGTGTCCCACACCTGTACGAAGTTTATGCTTCAAATTCTCAATCATCATCGCCTTTGCCCCTGCAACAAGGAGATTTTGAGTGCGCTGAGCAATTACATTCATTCGTACTGCTGTTGTGTCTGTTATAATCAATGCGTTTGTCATAGTGTAAGATTTTTTATTACAGTTAGTTAAAATTTTAATTCTTAATACCAAGTTGAAGGTTTAGTCCAACCCTCCAATTCATACCAAGCATCGAGCGCTGCATATCTGCTGCGACCAAAACTTGCAACCTTATTGCCCGTTGCAATCTCCCATACGCCCCAACCACTGCCTGAGCAACCAATCTGATATTTTCTCTCTCGTGCCATATTTTATTAATATCATATCCATTATTTCTACTACAAAGATAAAACTTTATTATTAATAATCCAAATTATTTTAACATTTTATTTTAATTTTATCTAAATAATTTAACATTCTGATATTTATTTTCTATCTTTGTCTAAAATTTTGGGATAGTATGGCAAAACTACGAGTAAAGCAGATTGTAAAGGAGAAGGGTTTAACATTGGCAAAAGTGGCTGAGATGTTGGAAATCCACCCTGTAAATTTAAGTACCACCCTCAACGGTAATCCAACCATCGCAACATTGGAGAAGATTGCAAATGTATTGGGAGTAGATGTTACCGACTTAATTGAAACCGAGAACAAACCTATTGTAAGTGGTTTTGTAAAGGTTGATGGAGAGGTTATTGAAATCACTTCTGTTGCCGATTTGGAACAGGCATTGAATAAGGCAAAGGAGTTGAAGTAATGCCCTTCAATTTTTGATACTTTTTAGGTATCAATTTTTGAAATAATTAACTGATAGTTTTTAATCATTTTTTGATTAAATTCTGTCAGTTTTTTTGTTTTTAACATTACTGATAATACTCTACTTTTCTTTGAAAAATAATTGCACCATATTTCAATATCTATCTTTTTATTTTTCAGTTTGATAGTCTTAAAATATATGCAGTGATAAGGGTGGTTACTATCTTATGCTACCACTACACAATATATCTTTCCAAAGTAGTCGCTTTCTACCTCTTCGAAATCTTATTACCCTACTAAGAGCATCGTGGAAAATATCTGTTAGGACTTCTCTGTTGAATAGTAAATTTGATTCATCTTCGCTTTCAAACCGTTTGAGATAATCGTAATTCAACCGAACTTCAAGACGGTGCAAAGATTTGGGACTGCCGTAGAACTCTGTTACATAAGATTTGTGCGAACTCTCCTTTATCTCTGCCAACTTGTTGTATGCACATACATATATCCCATTCCTCTTATTTTGCACTGCTTCTCTCTGACAGCAGTAGAAAGTAGGATCCTTTAACCTATCAAGAGTAACCTTGTATGTGATATGCAGTTCAGGAATACTCTTTTTTCTATCGTATATCTCTTTACCATTGACGATAGTTGCGACACTCTTATCCTTGTATAACTTGCGAATGGTGTATACAAAGTTCTTTTTACTATCCGTTGCCAAGTCTAACGATGTGATATTGTTGTAGGTTAGATTTAAGGTGCTTTTTAACTCTCTTAATATATCTGCCAAGTTGCTCTCATATAGCAATCTGTTATCAATCTTTAACCAAATATAACTACTGTCATCATCTCCATATCGCCCAAAATAAATATGCCCACAATCCTTGTCATATAACAATACACGGAAATAGTATTGAAAGTGCAACCCCGATATTCTAATTATAGAAAATTCTCCAACCTCAATCCGCTCGCCAATGCCGACACAGCGAAGTGCTTCTAATGTTTCAGGTTGTGCTATGTAACACAACCTTACTCCATCAATAATCACCTTACCCAACTTTTCATTGCTCATCACTTTTAGAAGATTTGACACTATTATTGTCATTCCCATATTTGGAAGGGATTGAGTCCCACACACGCTTTAATGATTGGGATAGGTGCTGACGATGCCAATAACTTTTTTTCTTACCTTTAAGACTTTGACTGATTTTCATCTTTACAGAGTCATCAAGTTCTCTGTATTTGCGTTTATATTCACTCATAATTTTATAAAGCAGGGATTTTTATTTCCTGTCATATATAAATATGGTAGCAAAAGTAAAAAAGTAAAGTATAGTAGAAACTTTTTGAAAAAATAGTTACTTAAATTTTTAGTAACAGACAACAAGTTCTTACTATTCCTCCTACTTTACCCATTAATTTTAAGGCGGGATACGCCTGAGTAACTAATTGATAGATAGTCCTATATCATAGGTAGATATTAGTCTATTTTTGAAAATAAACTTTGTCAAACAAAGTGGGATAAATTGGGTAAAAGAAGGGAAAATCTGTTTTTATAGACAATGCTCGAATAAAAGATAATCTTTTAAGTTAAAATAGTACAGGCAGAGGGAGGTTTTCGCCTCCCTCTATTGATTAAAAAGTACGATAATTAAATTGATACATCAACGCCTTATTCAATCTTATTGTACCACTTCCAAAAGGCAATTACTAAGTCGTAATCAATTAAGAAACGGTTAGATAAGTTGATTGTTTGTTCAACTAAAAGAGAATAGTCGCCTATTCTCTTTTTTTGTTGCGCTCGGAGGCTCGGTCAGTCGGTGGCGTCTCGGCAAACTTGTCTGCGAGTTATGCGATAGTAGTTGTTGCTACGCAACTACGATAACAGATTAAAAATCAATAGTTCAAATAAATTTGACTACTGCTTTTCAATCTATTCTCGAAACTTTCAGTTTAACTCCTATCGCATATCTCTCCGGTCTGCTCTCAACTGCTGCGACCGTTCGAGTCCAATTTACAATGAAATGGTTAGACAGGTTGTTTGTTCAACTAAAAGGGGTTAATCGAATGATTGTCTCTCTTTTTTTGTTGCGTTCGGAGGCTCGGTCAGTCGGTGGCGGTGTGGCAGAGTTGTCTTTGCTATTGGCTAACTAAAAACGCTTGCGCCGAAAATAATTCTTAATTTTTAATTCTTAATTCTTAATTATATTTGTATTTTTGCAAAAAATATAAATAAAGGTATAGCAATGTTTTTGGAGAATTGTACACAGAAGGGTTGGATTGAGGTTGTTTGCGGCTCGATGTTTTCGGGCAAGACCGAGGAGTTGATTCGCCGCTTGCGCCGTGCGGAGTTCGCACATCAGCGCGTTGAGATTTTTAAGCCACAGATTGATGTGCGCTATTCGGAGGACGAGGTGGTTTCGCACAACCACTCTTCGATTCGCTCTACGCCCGTAGAGTCACCACAGCAGATTTTGTTGATGTCCTCGGAGGTCGATGTTGTGGGTGTCGATGAGGCGCAGTTCTTCGATGATAGCATTATCGATGTCTGTCGCGAGTTGGCAAATCGTGGCGTGCGTGTTATCGTTGCCGGTCTTGATATGGACTTCCTCGGCAAGCCGTTCGGTCCGATGCCTGCATTGATGGCTATTGCGGAGTATGTCGATAAGGTACACGCCATCTGCGTACACTGCGGAAACCCTGCGCAACACTCGCACCGCTTGGCAAAGAGCGAGAAGTTGGTGATGCTCGGCGAGAAGGATACCTACGAGCCCGTATGCCGTCACTGCTTCCTTCGTCTGCGCAAGGAGCAGGAGGAGCAAGCACAATAAACATGAAAACATTGCGTTAAGTTATTACGACAAAAATTAACCGAAAAGAGATATGAGTGATAACATTATCAACATCAAAGAGTTGAACGAGCGCATCGAGCGTGAGAGCCTCTTTGTGGATACTCTGCGTACAGAGATGGGTAAGGTGATTGTCGGTCAGCAACACCTTGTCGATACACTTTTGATTGGTCTTTTGTCCAACGGACACATCTTGTTGGAGGGTGTTCCGGGTTTGGCAAAGACTTTGGCTATCACAACCTTGGCAAAGGCTGTCGATGCCGACTTCTCGCGTATTCAGTTTACGCCTGATTTGCTCCCTGCCGATATTGTGGGTACTCTGATTTACTCGCAGAAGGCGGAGGATTTTACCGTTAAGAAGGGACCTGTATTTGCGAACTTCGTATTGGCAGATGAGATTAACCGTTCCCCTGCAAAGGTGCAGTCGGCTCTCTTGGAGGCTATGCAGGAGCGACAGGTTACCATTGGCGACAACACCTACAAGTTGCCTGAACCATTCCTCGTTCTCGCTACCCAAAACCCATTGGAGCAGGAGGGTACATACCCACTCCCAGAGGCGCAAGTAGACCGTTTTATGTTGAAGGCGAAAATCTCCTATCCGAAGCGTGAGGAGGAGCGCGATATTGTTCGTATGAACCTCTCGGGTGCGGGTATGCCACAGCCGAATAGGGTTATTACGCCAGAGGATATTGTGAAGGCTCGCAAGGTGGTTGAGGATGTATATATGGACGAGAAGATTGAGAAGTATATCGTAGATATCATCTTCGCAACTCGTGAGCCGGCAGCCTACAACCTCGAAAAGTTACAGTCGTTGATTGCCTACGGAGGCTCACCGCGTGCAAGTATCTCGTTGGCAAAGGCAGCGCGCGCTTACGCCTTTATCCGCCGCCGTGGATATGTTATTCCTGAGGATGTTCGTGCGGTGTGCCACGATGTTTTGCGTCACCGTATTGGCTTGACCTACGAGGCAGAGGCGGAAAATATCACTTCGGAGGATATTATCACCGAGATTTTGAATAATGTAATCGTGCCTTAAAACGCACCTGTCGTAGCGTGGAGCAGACCGAGAACGATATCTTGAAGCGTGTCCGAAAAATTGAGATTAAGACACGAGGTTTGTCGAATGAGATTTTCGCAGGAAAGTACCATACGGCATTCAAAGGGCGTGGTATGTCCTTTGCCGAGGTGCGCGAATATCGCATTGGCGATGATGTACGCGATATCGATTGGAATGTTACGGCTCGCTCACGCAAACCGCACATTAAAGTCTATGAGGAGGAGCGCGAGCTGACAATGATGTTGATGGTCGATGTCAGCGGCTCGCGAATGTTCGGCACAACGGACTATCTCAAAAAGAATATCATCACCGAGTTGGCGGCTGTCTTGGCGTTTTCTGCTTCGCAGACGGGCGATAAGGTGGGTTGCATCTTCTTCTCGGACAGGGTTGAGAAGTTTATCCCACCGAAGAAGGGACGCAGCCATATTCTGATGATTATCCGCGAGTTGGTGGGCTTTGTGCCAGAGTCGAACGGCACGGCTATCTCGGAGGCGGTGCGCTACCTTACGGGGGTAAATAAAAAGCGTTGCACGGCATTTTTACTCTCTGACTTTTTGAACTCGAAGCGAGATGACGAGGCGTTGAACGATGCCTTGAAAATCGCCTCTGCACGACACGATATTATCGCCTTGAAGGTGTCGGACCCTCGCGAGAGGGAGATGCCCGATGTGGGTATTGTGGAGTTGCAAGATGCCGAAACGGCTCGCAAGGTGTGGGTAGATACTGCATCGCAGGCGGTGCGCGACCACTACGCCAAAGCGTGGACAGAGCGAGAGGATAAGACACGCGAACTACTTCTGCACAATCGTATAGATATAGCCGATATCTCAACCGATTCGGACTATGTTGCTGAACTGATAAAATTGTTCAAACAGCGATGAAACTTTTGCGCTATATAATAATATATGTATCGGCACTTTTGGTGGGCAGTATGGCGGTGGCACAATCGACACCGACTATCACCTCGCATATCTCTGCCGATACGGTTATGATTGGCGATAGGGTAACCCTCACTATCGAGGTCGATGCCGATGTGATGCAACACATCGTATTCCCGACCTTCGATTTTACCCAAAATGCACCCGAAGGGGCAGAGCAACAAGAACCGAGCATTGAGGTTATTCGCGACTTTGCTCCCGACACAATCCGACAGGAGGGGCGCAGAGTTCGCCTTTGCAAACGCTACGAGATGGCTGTCTATGATGAGGGTATCTACAAGTTAGGCAGGGCGCAGGCGTTATATGTTGATAAAAATATAGTCGATACGCTCTTTGCCGAGCGAGAGGAGGAGTTATTTGTCAAGACCTTCCAGATTGACTCCACAATGACCACCGTGCGCGATTTGAAACCGCAGAAGACTCTGAAATTGCGCTTTGCAGAGTTTGGAGGTTATCTCGGTATTGCATTGGCGGTGGCTCTGTTGTTGGCAGGTGTTATTTACCTGCTGGTGCGCTATCTGCATAAGCGAGGCAAGCACCTCTCGGATCTGTTCAAACCGGCACCTCCCGTACCTGCGCATATTGTGGCTATCGAAGCACTCGAAAAGTTGCGCAACGAAAAGTTATGGCAGAACAATAAACATAAGCAGTACTATTCGGGGTTGAGCGATATTTTGCGTACCTATCTCGCAGGTCGCTTCGAGGTGGGAGCGATGGAGATGACCACCGATGAGATTGCCGAGGCGTTGCAAGAGGTCGATATCGAGCATAAGTCGAAGATGGACTTGCTCTCGGTGTTGCGCGATGCTGACCTTGTGAAGTTTGCAAAGGCAACTCCCGAGGCGAACGATAACGAACTCGCCTACGACAAAGCCTTCTACTTTGTGGAGAACACCAAGCCTGTGGAGGTTATCGCAGAGGAGGAAGACGAGCCAACCAAAAACGAGAAGGAGGAGCAAAAATGAATGGTGTAGCAAAATATATCGTTGTTGCACTTTTGACTCTTTTCGTTTGTGGCGAGGTGTCGGCACAGCAGATGAAGGAGCGCGGTTTGGTGCGCAAGGGTAACCGCCAATTCAAGCGCGAGCAGTTTGAGAAGAGTGTCGATAGTTATCAGAGAGCATTGCAGCACGACTCGACCTCTTTTGAAGCGAAGTATGACCTTGCCTCGGCGCTCTATCGCACCGAGCGATACGAAAAGGCAGAAAAGACCTTGTTGGGTATAGTGAACGACACAACTCGCACCGAGTTGGAGCGTGGCGAGGTGGCGTACAACTTGGGAAATACGCAGTTTGCACAGCAGAAATATAAGGAGGCATTGTCCTCGTATCGTCAGGCGATGCGTTGTAACCCTAACGATGAAGATGCGAAGTTCAACTACGCCTTCACCAAGCGATTGATTCAGCAGCAGGAGCAACAGCAGCAGAATCAAGACCAAAATCAGGACAATAAGGAGCAAAATCAAGATAAGCAAGACCAGCAAAATAATCAAAATCAGCAGGGAGAGGATAAGCAAAACCAACAGCAACAACCTCAAAGCCAAGATGGCAAAGAGGAGCAACAGCAGGGTGAGCAACGCTCGGAGGGTGCTATGACTCCGGAGCAGCAGGAGGCGCTATTGCAGGCTATTCAGGCGGAGGAGGATAAGACGCAGGATAAACTGAAAGAGAAGGCGGGGGTGCTTATTCGTGGTAGTAAAAATTGGTAGAACAGAGGTAGAGTATGGAGTTTGCAAATCCTAAAATATTGTGGCTTTTGGTGGTAGTGCCGTTGTGGGTTGCCTACTATGTGTGGCGCTCATTGCAAGGCGGAGCATCGATTGTCATATCCTCTGCCGATTCGTTGCGACAGGCTCCTCGTACCATTCGCTACTACCTGCGCCATTTGCCTGCCATATTGCGCACGGCTGCACTTACGCTGATTATTATCGCTTCGGCACGACCTCAATCCGTAGAGCACGAAACCAAGACCGAAACCGATGGTATCGACATCGTCTTGGCGGTCGATATTTCGGGTTCTATGTTGGCTCGCGATTTCCAACCCGACCGCCTAACTGCGGCAAAGGAGGTGGCATCGCAGTTTGTTGCCAATCGTCAGGGCGACCGCATCGGTTTAGTGGTTTTTGCGGGCGAGGCATTTACCCAAACCCCTCTCACGACCGACCAATCATCGTTGCAGACACTGCTCGGTCGCTTGCGTAGTGGAGTGGTGGAAGATGGTACAGCGATAGGTAACGGCTTGGCTACGGCTGTCAATCGCTTGCGCGAGAGCGACTCGAAGTCGAAGGTTATCATTCTCTTGACCGATGGTGTGAATAACCGAGGACAGATTGCTCCGCTTACAGTTGCCGATATTGCCAAGGAGCAGAATATAAAGGTCTATACCATCGGTGTAGGTCGCAACGGCACAGCCCCTTATCCCGTATTTGACGAGCGAGGTCGCGAGGTCTATACTGTGGATATGAAGGTCGAAATAGACGAGAAGATGCTTCGCGAGATAGCCGAAAAGACGGGCGGAGAGTACTTCCGTGCTACGGATAAACTCTCGTTGGAGCGTATCTACGAGCAGATTGACAAGATGGAGAAGTCGAAGGTCGAGAAGTTCGATATTACCCATGTTCACGAGGAGTATCTGCTCTATGTTTTGGTGGCTATTGCTCTGCTCGTCTTGGAGTTTTTGGTTAAGTATATAGTATTAAAACGCATACCGTAATGTTCAGATTTGCCAACCCGCATCTATTGTGGCTCCTTGCCTTGGTGCCTGTGATGATTGTCGCTTTTGCGGTGGTCTTGCAACTGCGTAGGCGCAATCTGAGCCGTTTCGGTAATATCGCAACCGTCAAATCGCTTCTGCGCGATGTCTCTTCGTGGCGTGTGCATACCAAATTTATACTCTTCGCTACCGCCTTTACAGCCCTTGTCTTTGCTGCGGCACGACCTCAATTCGGCGCAAAATTGCGTGAGGAGAAGGCAGAGGGTGTGGAGATGATGTTTGTGATAGATGTGTCTAACTCGATGTTGGCGGAGGACTTTACTCCTAACCGCTTGGATAGGACTCGCTACGCTATCGATAAACTATTCTCGCAGATGAAGCAGGACCGAGTAGGCGTTGTTGTATTTGCAGGCGAGGCAAAGGTGCAGCTGCCTATCACGACCGACTATCGAATGGCTCGCAGTTTTGCAAAACGACTATCGCCGGAGTTGGTCAGCGTGCAGGGTACTGATGTGTCTGACGCAATAGACCTCGCTTCACTCTCCTACTCGCAGCGTGAGGGGGCAAGCCGAGTGATGATTCTTATCACCGATGGTGAGGCACACGACTCTGACGCCTTGGCTGCTGCCGAGCGTGCTGCCGAGCGCGGAATACGCATATTTACGATAGGTATCGGCTCTCCGGAGGGTGCGCCAATTCAGATTGGTGGCGAGTTTATCAAAGATGAAAAGGGCGAAATGGTTGTTTCGCGCCTTAACGAGGAACTTCTGCAACAGATAGCCGAGAAGGGTAATGGTGGATATATTCGCGCCTCGAATGCCGAATTTGGCTTGTCGGAGATTGTCAGTGAGATTGAGAAGATGGAGAAGTCGGAACTCTCAACGCTCCGCTTTGATGAATATAACGAGCAGTTCTATTGGATATTGTGGATTGTTCTCGGTCTGCTACTGCTCGAAGGTCTGTTGCTCGATAGGCGCAATCCTCGATTGCGGAGGTTTAATATCTTTGAGAAATAAAACGATGTTAGTCCCCAACTAACATCGTTTTATTTTAACTACTCTTTCGAGGTCATTATTTCGAGAATAAGTCTATCCGTTTCGCTCATTCCGCTACGACCAATTTTGGTGAGGTTGTGTATGCAGTTATCGACATTATCCTCGATAATACCCTCCAACGAGGTTGTTACGCGATTATTCATCGCGAGTGTTGCCGAGAGAACAGCTGTTGCCACGCCACTTGTGACCTTCAATGAGCATGAAGGCTTCGCGCCATCGCAAATCATTCCCGTAAGGTTGGCAACCATATTCTTTACTGCACCCGAAACCTCCTCGAAGCCTCCGCCCATCAACCGAGTAATGCCGCATGCCGAGCCTGTTGCTGCAACCACGCAACCACACAAAGCCGACAAGCGACCAAGGCTCTGCTTGATGTAGATGACAGTGAGGTGGCTCAATACCAAGGCTCGCAACATCTTCTCGCGCTCGACATCGTTGGCGAGTGCGAATATTGCCACCGGAACAGTTGCCGAGATGCCCTGATTTCCACTTCCCGAATTGCTCATTACGGGTACCATTGCACCACTCATTCGTGCATCGCACGCACCGCTGGTGTGTGCCAAGATGTTGGTAAAAAGTGTATCGCCAAAGATATTTTTTGCCACTCCGCTATGGAGCATTGCTCCCAAGCCGTGACCATAGTCACCCGTAAATGATAACTCCGCAGCCGCTACATTGCGCTGTGCTGCCTCGCCGATAAACTCAATCTTTTCGAGAGGTACCTCCTCGGCAAAATCATAGACTTTGCGCAACGACAACTCCACCTCTTCATCGGTTGCAATTTCGCCCTTTGTTGCCTCATTTGAAGCGACCTCTTCGCCATTTCGGCGTATCGATGAGAAGTTGGTGTGAGAGCCCGAAATAATCGCTTCGGCAGAGTCTTTGCCCGCCTCCACGCAGACCTTTATATAGAGAATATCATCGCTCTCGTCAGTGACAAAAATCGAAGGTTTTGCCTCCTCCAAAAACACCTTCGCTCGCTCTACGGCTGCGCTATCAACATCGCGCAGCACCTCCAAGCCGTACTCCGAGCGCCCTGCCACAACGCCGAGTGCTACGGCAATCGGCAAACCGGTCATTCCGCTGTTCGGAATACCCACGCCCATAGCATTTTTGAAGATATTGGCACTCAATGCCACAGAGATACGCTCCGGCTTCGAGCCGAGTGTTTCGCACGCCTTTGCAACGCATAGCGATACAGCCATAGGCTCGGTGCAACCTATCGAAAGGACCACCTCTCGCTTGATAAGGTCGATGATTTTGTCGTGTTCTTGTGCTGTCATACCGCAAATATAGTCAAAAATTAAAAATTAAAAATTAAAAATTGAAAGTTTTTATTATCTTTGTAGACTAGAACGGATTGAACAATTTGATTGATACGATATGAAAAAACTCTACGCTTTTGTCGTTGTGATGCTCCTTGTACCTTTGATGGCTATGGGTACAGCAAAGGACTCTACTGTGGCAACTTTCGAAGTTCAGTCGTTGCGCCAAGTACCATTCAATAAGGTAGCGTTCAGCGATAACTTCTGGCTGCCTCGTCTGAAGATTCAGAAGGAGGTGCTAGTGCCATTCTCGCTTGAGAAGACCGCCTTTTCGGTGGAGAACTTCCGTCGTGTAGGAGCATATCTGCGAGGCGAAAAGGTTACCGAGCGATTCAAAGGTCGCTACTACTCCGCCTCCGACCTCTTCAAGGTTATGGAGGGCGTAGCCTATCTGCTGATGTTGGAGAAGGACCCTGCGCTCGAGGCGAAGATGGACGAGATAATTGATGTTATCGCTGCGGCACAAAAGCCCGATGGCTACCTCTATGAGCACCATATTTTGCCTGAACATCTGCGCAATGAGAGCAATAACTCTCGTGCGGGCGAAAAGCCCTACTCGATGGTTATAGCATCGCACGAGTTGTATAATATGGGCCATATGTACGAGGCGGCGATTGCCTACTATCAAGCGACCGGCAAGCGCAAGTGGCTCGATATTTCGGAGAAGAATGCTCGACACATAAACAAAGTCTTTTTCGAGGGCGACCCAAACTACAATGATGGCAAGCCTGTGATGGAGGCTCCGGGTCATCAGGAGATTGAGCTGGCGTTGGTGAAGATGTATCAGATCACTGGCGAGCGACTCTATCTCGATATGGCACAGCGATTTGTCGATTTGAGTGGCTCGAAGCGCAACAAAGCGGATATGCGTCGAGTACAACATATCCCAGTACGCGAATTTACCGAGGCGTTCGGTCACGCCGTGCGTGCCACCTATCTATACTCGGGTATGGCCGATTTGGTGGCTGTGAATGGCGACAAGACGCTGATACCGGTGCTGAATATCGTCTGGAACGATATTGTAAATAAGAAGATGCATATCACGGGCGGTCTGGGTGCAGTGCCTGGCATCGAGGGTTTTGGTCCTGCCTACATGTTGCCTAATCGCGATACCTACAACGAGACTTGCTCGGCTATTGGTAATCTGCTGTTTAATTATCGTATGTTTTTGATGTCGGCAGATGCAAAGTATGTCGATGTTGCCGAGGTGTCGCTCTATAATAACATCTTGGCAGGTGTAAATCTCAAGGGTGATAAGTTCTTCTATGTTAATCCGTTGCAGGCGAATAAGTATAAGGCTTTCAACCACGGTAATGCAGGTCGTTCGCCTTGGTTTGGAACGGCGTGTTGCCCGTCGAATTTAGCACGACTTATTCCGCAAATTTCGGGTATGGTTTACTCTGTAACTGATGACGATATCTACTGCTCGTTCTATGTCGGAACATCGGCAGATGTGGCTTTGAAGGGTGGTAAAGTGAAGTTGCAACAGAAGACCGACTATCCTTTTGATGGCAAAATATCGATAGCGGTTGAACCAAACGATAAGAGCGAGAAATTTACCCTTTGGGTGCGTATTCCTTCGTGGCTGAACGATAGGTTTGTACCTGGCGAACTCTACTCGTATGCCGATGGCAAGCAGGTGAACTACGTCTTGACTGTCAATGGCGAAAAGGTTGAGTCGGAGACCGTTAAGGGCTTTGTCCCAATCTCTCGCAAGTGGCGCAAGGGCGATGTTGTGGAGCTCGATTTGCCGATGTCGGTACGCTACTCGAAGGCGATAGAGAAGGTCGAGGCAGACCGCAATCGCATCTGTGTTACGCGTGGTCCAGTTGTGTTCTGCGCCGAGGAGGTGGATAATAATCACGATGTTATCACCGCATTTATTGCAGATGCAAATATGGGCAAGGCTTCGGTCAATCACTTCACTTCGGGTGTAATGGCTGGAGTTCCGCATATCGAGCAGCAGTGCAATACTTTGACGAGCCAGCAACCACAGATACTCAAAATGGTGCCATACTATGCGTGGAACAACCGTGGTGACTATATGGCTATGAATGTATGGTTTGCGCGCGATAAGGCTACCGCCGAGGCGGGAGGTGAGCGCGTTGCGGAGAATATCCAATCAGTAAAGACGAAGTTTGCACATAATGGCGACTA
The DNA here is from genome assembly GCA_045540675.1 of Alistipes sp. GTDB lineage: Bacteria > Bacteroidota > Bacteroidia > Bacteroidales > Rikenellaceae > Alistipes. The sequence goes on from JAZQHQ010000001.1 coordinate 29,455, forward strand.
TGAATTTGCAATTATCGATGGTGTATATCCTAAATCATCTCGCGATAAATCTATTTTGCGCTGGACCTCCTACGGACGACAGGGCGAGGAGCAAACCATCGAGATAAAACTCAAGAAGGAGCAACCTATAGAGAGTATTATGGTCTATTGGTATGAGGACGGCAGGGGTGTTATGCGTCCCGAGAAGTGGCACGCCGAGTATCTGTACAATGGCGAGTGGCACGAGTATAAGCCATATATTACCGACCATTTTGGTGCGCTTCTCGACCAATTCAATATGGTGCACCCCGACAAGGAGATTAAGGCGGAGGCGATACGACTTGTCGTAACACCACAGCAGGGAAAAGCCGTGGGAATTTTGGAGGCAATAGTGGAGTAGGGAGCTATTTCGGAACTATTTTAGCAATTATTTGCTATGAAATAGCATTATCCCGAAAAAATCGTTACCTTTGTAGGTTGGAAAGAGCTAATGGCTAAAATGTCCAAGGGTTAAAAGCAAAGAAAAATCAAAAAAAATATAGATATGAGAATTGCTCAATTATTGAAATCTACCGACTATGGTACAAAGGTTACCGTAAAGGGTTGGGTGCGCACAAAGCGTGGAAATAAGAATGTTGCCTTCCTCGCATTGAACGATGGCTCGTGCGTGGCAAACATTCAGATTGTTGCCGACCTTGCGAAAATCTCGGAGGAGGAGTTGAAACCCGTAACCACGGGTGCTTGTGTGGCAGTTGAGGGTACCCTTGTTGAGTCGCTTGGCGCAGGTCAGGGCGTTGAGGTGCAGGCGGACTCTATTGAGGTCTATGGCACTGCCGATCCTGCAACCTACCCATTGCAGAAGAAGGGACACTCATTGGAGTTCCTTCGTGAGATTGCCTACCTTCGTCCTCGTACCAACACCTTCGGTGCTATATTGCGTATCCGTCACGCTATGGCGTACGCTATTCATAAGTACTTCAATGACAAGGGCTTCTACTACTTGCACACTCCGCTTATCACCGCATCGGACTGTGAGGGCGCAGGCGAGATGTTCCAGGTTACAACCCTCGACTTGAACGATATGCCTCGTACCGAGGAGGGGGCAATCGACTTCTCGCAAGACTTCTTCGGCAAGCCTTGCAGCCTTACCGTATCGGGACAGTTGGAGGGCGAGTTGGGCGCATTGTCTATGGGACAGATTTACACTTTCGGTCCTACTTTCCGTGCCGAGCACTCAAACACTCCACGCCACTTGGCAGAGTTCTGGATGATTGAGCCTGAGGTTGCATTCTTCGATTTGCAGGACAATATGGATATGGCGGAGGAGTTTTTGAAATACCTTATCCGCTACGCACTCGACAACTGCAAGGAGGATCTCGAATTTATGAATAAGATGTGGGATAACGAGTTGCTCGACCGCCTCAACTTCGTATTGGAGAACGACTTTGTTCGCCTCGACTACACCGAGGGTATCGAGATTTTGAAGGCTTCGGGCAAGAAGTTCGAGTTCCCTTGCGAGTGGGGTAGTGACTTGCAGAGTGAGCACGAGCGTTACCTCGTAGAGGAGCACTTCAAGAAGCCGGTTATCCTTATCAACTATCCGAAGGATATCAAGGCATTCTATATGAAGCAGAATGAGGACGGCAAGACCGTTCGCGCTATGGATGTCCTCTTCCCGAAAATCGGCGAGATTATAGGCGGATCGGAGCGTGAGGCAGACTATGGCAAACTATCTGCAAGAATCAAGGAGTTGAACATTCCAGAGAAGGATATGTGGTGGTACCTTGACACACGCCGTTGGGGCTCTGCGCCTCACTCGGGCTTCGGACTCGGTTTCGAGAGATTGTTGCTCTTCGTAACAGGTATGAGCAATATTCGCGATGTGATACCGTTCCCTCGTACCTTGAAAAACGCAGAATTTTAGGAAAATTGTTCTGAGCGGTAAATTTTGCACTGCTCTTCGGATAGTGAGTTCCTCACATACGCCTGAGTATGCTGCGGACTCACTACCTTGTTTAGTACAAAATTTCCTCGCTCATAAGTAATTTTCGGAACAGGGAAAAGTTTTCCGCTTTCCGTTTTCCGTTTATAAATGAAGAGGCGATAAAAAGGTTGCAGTTGAACTTTTTGACCGCTATGAAATTATCAAATGCACAACTGCTCTTGCAGCAGCAGAAACTCTCACCACAGCAGATTCAGATGATTAAACTTCTGGAACTGCCTATCGTTATGCTCGAACAGCGCATAAAGGAGGAGATTGAGGAGAATGTCGTTCTCGAAGAGGAACACTCTGCCGAGAGCGAGGAGGAGCCTCAGCAAATCTCTGTCGAGGAGTATCTGCGCGAGGACGATACACCTGCCTACAAGAGCCGACTAAATCACTACTCGAAAGATGATCAGCCCCGAAATATCCAAATCTCGGGCGGTCGCTCGTTGCAGGAGTCGCTTATTGAGCAGTTGGGTTATAAAAACCTCTCGGAGTTCGAGATGCAACTCGCGACCTTCCTTGTCGGGAGTATTGACGAAGATGGCTATCTTCGCCGCGATTTGGAGTCGCTCGCTGACGATATAGCCTTCTCGCTCGGTATCGAAACGACAAGTGAGCAGTTGGAGCGATTACTCTCGATAATACACCGCTTGGAGCCTGTGGGCGTTGGAGCGCGAGATTTGCGTGAGTCGTTGCTGTTGCAGATGGAGGCTCAACCCCTCGACACTCCCGAGCGTGAGTTGGCGCATAAAATCCTGCAAAACCACTTCGAGGAGTTTGTCAAAAAGCATTACGAGCGACTTATGGCACGCCTTTCGGTTACGGAGGAGGAGTTCCGTGATGCGGTGCAGGAGATTCAGCACCTCTCGCCAAAGCCCGGAAATCTCTTCTCGGAGGGTGGCTCGGAGGCTGCACCATATATTATTCCCGACTTTCTGCTCGACTACCACGATGGGCAGTTCGACCTCTCGCTAAATTCCTACAATATCCCCGAACTGCGTATCAATCGCCACTATGTCGAGATGATTCGCGATATGGCAACACAGAAGGGCGAAAAGAGCGATAGCGACAAGGAGGCGATACAGTTTATAAAGAGTAAAATCGACTCGGCAAAGTGGTTTATGTCGGCGATAAAGCAGCGTCACGATACGCTGATGCGTACGATGCAGACCATTCTCGATTATCAGCGCGAATACTTCCGCGATGGCGATAGGAGCAAGTTGCGCCCGATGATTTTGAAGGATATTGCCGACCGCACAGGGCTCGATGTTTCGACCATATCTCGTGTGGTAAATAGCAAATATGTCCAGACGCAATTCGGTATTATATTATTAAAATCACTCTTCTCGGAGGCTATGCAGACGCAGAGTGGCGAGGAGGTGTCATCATACGAGGTGAAAAATATCTTGCAGGAGGCTATCGCATCGGAGAACAAGCGCAAACCTCTGACCGATGAGCAGTTGATGAATATCCTCAACGACAAAGGCTACTGCATTGCCCGCCGAACGGTTGCGAAGTACCGAGAGATGCTGGATATTCCGGTTGCTCGCTTACGCAAACAAATATAAAAAAAGTCCTATGGCACGCCTCTTTTTGCACGAATCTGCGGTCGTTGAGTTCCTCACATACGCCTAAGTATGCTCCGGACTCACCGCCTTGCTTCGCACAAAAATAGACATACCCTAGAACTTTTTGGGCGTTGTTGAATGGCACAAAAATAATCTCATCATTTACGATTTTTAACATTTTATACCATGGCTCTTTTTTAGTGGGCGAAAAATTGCTAAATTTGCAAATAGAAAAACATTCCGTCATTGCGAGAGCCACTAGGCTCGTGGCAATCTCCCGCTTTTTCTTTAATAACAATAAGGGAGATTCCCACGCTCATTTCATTCGCTCGGAATGACGATTATTAAAAAAAGCTAATGGCTAATGGCTAAAAGCTAAAAGTATAATTTTGAATTTTGCATTTTGAATTCTGCATTCAAATATGACCTTCTCGTTGTCGGTGCCGGACTCTACGGTGCTGTCGTGGCGCATCGTGCCCGTAAGGCGGGTAAGCGAGTGCTTGTGATTGACCGCCGCAGCCATACGGGCGGAAATTGCTACTGCGAAAATAACGGCAATATCTTCGTTCACAAATACGGTGCGCATATCTTCCACACATCAAACAAAGAGGTTTGGGACTTTGTAAATCAATTCGTTGAGTTTAAGCCATTTATCCACTCGCCACTCGCAAATTATAAGGGCGAGATTTACCCTATGCCGTTTAACCTAAACACCTTCGATGCGTTGTGGGGCGTCAAGAGTGCAGAGGAGGCGAAGGCGAAAATCGAAGAGCAACGACTACACCTCGACCACGAGCCTGCAAATTTGGAAGAGCAGGCGTTGTCGTTGGTCGGCAAAGATATATTCGAGAAACTTATCAAGGGCTACACCGAGAAGCAGTGGGGGCGCAGTTGCGAGGAGTTGCCGGCGTGGATAATTCGCCGCCTGCCACTCCGCTTTGAGCGCAACAACAACTACTTCAACGATACCTACCAAGGTATCCCTGTCGGTGGTTATAATCCGCTGATTGAAGGGTTGTTAGAGGGCGTTGAGGTACGACTCGATACCGACTACTTCGACCATCGTGAGGAGTTTGATGCGATGGCGGAAAAGGTGCTATATACGGGCGAGTTGGACCGCTTCTACGACTACCGCTTCGGTAAGTTGGAGTATCGCTCATTGCGCTTCGAGGAGGAGCAGTTGCAACAAAAAGATTTTCAGGGTGCTGCGGTGGTAAATTATACCGACCGTGAAACCACATTTACGCGCATTATCGAGCATAAACACTTCGAGGATAGAGGGGCAGAGCATACCGTAATTACTCGCGAATATCCAATGGAGTGGAGCGAGGGTGCCGAGCCGTATTACCCTATAAATAATGAGCGCAACACCTCGCTATATGCCAAGTATCGCGCTCTTGCCGATGCCGAAACAAAGTACCTCTTTGGTGGTCGCCTTGCCGATTACCGCTACTACGATATGCACCAAGTTATAGAAAAAGCACTGAAATCGTTCTGATTGGTAAATTGCAATCTTACCTGTTATATAATTTTTGACAAAATGGGTGTGTCTAAAAAACTTGTTAGACACACCCATTTCCTCTTCAAATCTCTATTTCAACGCTGCAAGTTGCGCCTCAATAGCAGCAATCTTCGCCTCCGCATCACGCTTCTTATTCTGCTCGTTAGCAACCACTTGTGCAGGTGCTGATGACACGAAACGCTCGTTAGACAACTTCTTCATTACGGTCGCGAGGAAGCCCTGCTGATATGCCAAATCCTTCTCCAACTTCGCAATCTCCGCCTCCTTGTCGATATTGTCGCCCATAGGTACGAAATACTGCGTAGTCTTAACGATAAAGGCTGCGTCCATAGGGTTCTTCTCGGTTACAAATGTCACCGCCGAGAGGTTTGCCATCTTCACGATAACTGCCTCATACTCCGCAGGATAGTTTTCATCACGAACAACCTTTAACTCCAATGCCTCTTTCTGCGGTAAGTTCTTCTGCTTGCGGATATTACGCACTGCCGACACAATCTCTTGTACCAAAGTAAAACGAGCCAAAGCCACCTCGTCTGCACTCTCTGCCTTTGGCATCGAAGCAACGCAGATAGACTCTCCCTCCTTGCGCACGGCGAGGTCCTGCCAAATCTCCTCGGTTACGAACGGCATAAACGGATGCAATAGTAGCATCAACTGCTCAAACATCTTCTTTGTAGCCTCCATTGTCGCAGCATCGCAAGGTGAGCCGTAAGCAGGCTTAATCATCTCCAAATACCAACCACTGAAATCGTCCCAGAACAACTTGTAGGCAACCATCAACGCCTCCGAGATGCGGTAGTTCTTGAAATTCTCCTCAATCTCCGCCAATGCTGCATTGAAGCGGTTTGTAAACCATGCCACAGCCTGCTTCGAGCAGTCGCTCTGTGCAAGGTTCTCATCCACCTGCCAGCCGTTGATAAGGCGGTAGGCGTTCCAAATCTTATTTCCGAAGTTACGACCTTGCTCGCAGAGAGCATTGTCGAACATAAGGTCGTTACCAGCTGACGAGCAGAGCATCATCGCTACACGCACACCATCGGCACCATACTCGGCAATCAGGTCGAGCGGGTCGGGCGAGTTACCCAACTGCTTCGACATCTTACGACCAATCTTATCGCGCACGATACCTGTGAAATAGACATTTCCAAATGGCTTCTCGCCACGATACTCATATCCCGCCATAATCATACGAGCCACCCAGAAGAAGATGATATCCGGACCTGTTACGAGGTCGTTGGTTGGGTAGTAGTACTTAATCTGCTCGTTGTCAGGGTTGCGAATACCATCGAATACCGAGATAGGCCACAACCACGACGAGAACCAAGTATCAAGCACATCATCATCTTGGCGCAAGTCAGCCAAAGTGAGTGATGTATCGCCAGTCTTTTCGTGAGCCAAAGCCAACGCCTTCTCTGCGGTCTCGGCTACAACATAGCCACCCTTTGGAAGGTAGTAAGCAGGAATACGCTGTCCCCACCACAACTGACGCGAGATACACCAATCCTTGATATTCTCCATCCAGTGGCGGTAGGTATTCTTATACTTTTCAGGTACAAAGCGGATAATATCCTCCAAAACGGCCTTTGTGGCAGGTTCGGCAATCTCCTTCATCGCCATAAACCACTGCATCGACAACTTCGGTTCGATAGCTACGCCTGTACGCTCCGAGTAGCCGACATTGTTGGTGTAAGCCTCGGTCTTTTCGAGCAGGTCGGCATCTGCCAAATCCTTCTCAATCTGCTTGCGGCAGTCGAAGCGGTCCATACCGACATACATACCAACCTTGTCGTTGATTGTGCCGTCATCGTTGAAGATATCGATAGTTTCGAGGTTGTACTTCTCGCCGAGCATATAGTCATTGACATCGTGTGCAGGGGTAACCTTCAAAGCTCCCGTTCCGAACTCGATATCGACATACTCATCGCGAATAATCGGAATCGAACGACCTACGAGAGGTACAATAACACGCGCACCCTCCGGAACATCGGCATAGCGAGGGTCGTTAGGGTTAAGGCAGACAGCCGTATCACCCAAGATAGTCTCGGGGCGGGTTGTAGCAACGATAATGTTGCGGTCTGTACCCTCCAACTTGTAACGCAAGTAGTAGAGCTTGCCCTGCGACTCCTTGTATATTACCTCCTCGTCAGACAAAGCGGTCTTTGCCGATGGGTCCCAATGCACCATGCGCACACCGCGATAGATTTTACCCTTGCGGTAGAGGTCACAGAACACCGAAATCACGCTCTCGGTACGCTCCGGGTCCATTGTAAAACAAGTTCTATCCCAATCGCACGATGCGCCCAACTTGCGCAACTGCTTCAAGATAATGCCGCCGTGCTTCTCCTTCCACTCCCAAGCGTGAGCAAGAAACTCCTCACGGGTCAAGGTCGATTTGTCGATACCCTCAGCCTTCAACTTCGCCACAACCTTTGCCTCGGTCGCAATCGAAGCGTGGTCGGTGCCGGGTACCCAGCAGGCATTCTTGCCGAGCATACGGGCACGGCGTACCAAAACATCTTGCAGGGTGTTATTGAGCATGTGTCCCATGTGCAACATACCCGTAACATTTGGTGGCGGAATAACGATAGTGTAGGGCTCACGAGCATCAGGCTCCGAGTGGAAAAGATTCTTTTCAATCCAGTAGTCGTACCACTTTTGTTCAATCTCTTGTGGTAAATACTTGTCTGCAATTGCCATAACTTATTTTGTTTTTATCTTGTAATCTTGTCAATCAATCGGCAAAATTAACAAAAATAATTAACAATTAGCAATTGATGGCTGATAATTAGGGGTATTTTTGATTTTATCTACCTCCTCAACCACTCTTTGAAGTCGTGAACACGCGCCTTCGGAATGATAATGCGCTCGGGAGTATCGATAGTGAGGTTTGCAGATAGGCGACTACCAAACCAAACCGAAATATCCTTCACCGCTTTGCGCGAGATGATAAATTGACGATTGGCACGGAAGAACTCATCTTTCGATACTTTCGATTGTAAGGCTTCGAGTGTGAAGTCTATCTGATGCTTGTCACCATTGTAACAATAGGCTGTTACGCGCTCCTCGAAGGTGTGGAAGAAGGCAATATCTTCGGTTTTTAGCGGAATAATTTTGTCGCGGAAATGGACAAGAAATACCTGTTGCTCCTTTTTTTGAGATTTAGCTACGCTATTGATACGCGAAGCATAATCCTTTTGCTCGTAGGTAGTTAGGCGTTGCCACTTATCGATGGCGCGTTTGATATCCGCCTCGTTTATCGGTTTAAGCAGATAGTCGATGCTATTCACCTTGAAAGCCTCAATTGCATATTGGTCGTAAGCGGTAGTGAAGATAATAGGAATGTTAATCTCTACACTGTCGAAGATGCGAAACGAAGCACCATCAGCCAAGTGAATATCCATAAATACAAGATCGAGTGCAGGCGTAGTGCGGAAAAACTCTACACTATCCTCTACGGTATCAATCGTTGTGACTATTTCAATATCGGGGCAAACCTTTCTTAATATGGATGTAAGGTTTTGCGCTGCCGCAGTTTCATCTTCGATAATTACTACACGCATAGGCTCTATTCGTTAGGCTTTTCGAGTGGCAGTCGCACTGCAAACTCCTTTTCGTTGTCTATAATCTCTATCTCGCGGTTGAGCAATAACTGATAGCGGCTATTAAGGTTTGATAGACCTAATCCTGTGCCCGGATTAGGTTCGAGCATTGGTCGTCTTTCGTTCGATACAACCAGATAGCCTTCCTCGGTGTATATGCGTACGCGGAATAACTTTTTACTACTTATGGTGTTGTGTTTTACGGCATTACCTATGAGTGGTTGCAACGAAATAGGCGGTAACTTGTAATCAAGATACCTCTCCTCAATATCGAAGTCGAACCGTATCTTATCAGCATAGCGTATTTTGAAGAGGTAACAATAAGCTTCGGCAAACTGAATCTCCTCGCGCAGCGCTACAAATGTCGAATTGGAGCCATTCTGCGACAGGTAGCGGAATGTGTAGGAGAGTTGGTCGATGTAGTTCAAAGCACGCTCTTCATCTTTCTCGCGTACCAACATAGAGAGCGATGATAGCGAGTTGAAGAGGAAGTGCGGGTTTATCTGGCTTGCCAACATATTGTACTTGGTGGTGAGATTTTCGTTGCGGAGCATCTCGTTTTCGAGCGAAATCTGTTGTTCGCGATAGATAAGGGTGTAGATACGCGAGTAGAGGATAACTACTGCCAGCATAAAACACGCCTTCAATACCACCACAAACTCCACAATCTGTCGGCTCTTATAGACAGGTATCACCTCTCCCGAGTGCATCAATGGTACGGGCGAGATAAAGTATGAGGCAAAAACTATCAGCGCACATATTGCCGAACGAAGCAAAAATCGTTGCCACGATATGTCGCGACCTTGTGCATTCATCACCACAAGTAATATGAACGAGAGTATGAAATAGAATATAAATTGATATAGGACAACATGCCACTGTTCCGAGCCACGATAGAGAGCTCCGTAATCGAAATCCTCTCCATTGCGCTCCAATACACGCCTCATAATCAGGTGCTGCGCCTCTATATACTTCTGCTCCGAAGCCTCTATGTGAAGGTCGTCATTTTGTTCAAGATTGAGCCAATGAATCTTCTGTCTATCAACATAGATACTATCTCCCGCCTCGGTTATGATGTATCCGAAACCATCGCCCGATATTGAGAGCGTGCCACTAACCTCCACTATCGTGCGATTGTCGCGAACTCGCGCATTGCGGCGTTGTCCCGAATCGTACTGATTGGCTACGAGTAGTAGTAAGTACGAAAAGTTACAAACAAGACTGACAACTATCGCTACAAATATATAACCCACATAGGGTGAACGACTTTTTAATCTCTTTATCATATCAGACTTTTAGCTATTAGCTTTTTTGGTTGTGGGGACTCTAAAAGTGTTCAAGGCGCAGGCGAATTAACGGATAGTAAGGGCGAGTAACGGCTATTAATGGTGCGCTTTCGCTTTTTCAATCCTCAATTCTCAATCCTCAATTTGAAACCTACTCCTCGTACCACGAAGCGTAGAGGCGGTAGTCGTTGGCAATGCGCTTGATAATCTGTTCGCGCTGCTCGGGGGTTACCTCCTTAACTTTCTTGGCAGGGACACCGGCATAAACCGAGTTTGGCTCTAACTTGGAGTTTGAGAGAACAAGTGCATTTGCAGCAATGATACAACCCGATGCCACTACGGCATTGTCGAGAATTGTTGAGCCCATTCCGATAAGGCAGTTATCCTCGATTATTGCGCCATGAATTGTGGCGTTGTGTCCTACCGACACATCGTTGCCGATATGCGTCTGCGAAGGTTTTGGCGACTTGTCGTAGAGGGTGTGGATTACCGTTCCATCTTGGATATTTGTGCGGTCGCCAATGGTGATTTTGTTTACATCGCCACGCAACACCACATTGTACCAAATCGAAGAGTCCTTACCGACCGTAACATCTCCAATCAATACAGCCGTTTCGGCTACAAATGTACCCTCGCCAACCTCTGGCGTATGATTTCTCACAGATTTAATGTATGCCATAATTTCTAATTTTGCAAAATCGTTCTGATTGCCTCTTTTTGCACCTTGCTTGCGCTGTAAATGCTCACATACGCCAAGTATGCTCCGCTTTCCAGCACTGCGCAACGCACAAAAATAGACTAATCATTTACGATTTCCACTTTTGGGAAATTCTAATTCTTAATTCTCAATTCTTAATTTTTAATTAGCAATAGCCATGCTATTGCTTTGCTTCTTGCCAATACTGCTCCATTTCGTCAAGTGATGCCTCGCTTACCATCTTGCCTTGCTCGGCTACGCGCTTTTCGAGGTGGTTGAAACGCTCGATAAACTTCTTGTTTGTGCGCTCCAAGGCATTTTCAGGGTCGATGCCACTCTTACGACAAGCGTTGATAAGTGCAAAGAACAAATCGCCGAACTCTGCTTCCAACAAATCTTTATTGCCACTCCGCATCTCGGCTTCAACCTCGCGCATCTCCTCATTTACCTTATCCCACACCTCGCTTGCCGAATTCCAGTCGAAACCTACGGCTGCTGCTTTCTCACTTATGCGGAATGCCTTGACCATTGCGGGCAGAGAGCGCGGAACACCGCCGAGGACACCACTTTTGCGAGCCTTTTTACGGAGTTTTAGAGCCTCCCAATTCTGCTTTACCTCCTCGGGCGACTCGGCAAGTACATCGCCATATACATGCGGGTGACGGTAGATGAGTTTGTCGCATACTCCGTTTGCCACATCTGCAAGGTCGAATGCTCCTTGCTCCTCGGCAATCTTCGAATAGAATACAATGTGCAGAAAGAGGTCGCCCAACTCCTCTTTGATACCCTCCATATCGTTGGCGGTGATTGCATCAGCCAACTCGAAGGTCTCCTCGATGGTGTTGTTGCGCAACGAGTGAATGGTCTGCTCTCTATCCCATGGGCACTCCACACGCAGGCGGTTCATTACCTCTATAAGTCGTGCCGTACCCTCCAATTTCTTCTCCATAACCGATGAATTTTCGGCAAAGATACAAAAAGATATTCTACTTTATAACCAAAGGTTGAATAATTACCTTCTCCTCGGCATCGCTTATGTGGTCAGCAACGATGCGTATGGCGTGTATCTGTTGGTTCTTTTTTGGTCGTAGAACGAATAATCCTCTGTTGAAATTGCCTACACGAACGAACTTTTCGCCATCGTAGCACACTTCGATATGTCCTTTGTAGATAAGGCATCGATGCAGATGCTCATATCCGTTTCTGATTTGGATATATGAAGCCTTTATCGGCTCATCGAAGCGGAATTCAAACCAATCTCCCTCTTTCGCACAACGAGTCGTATATGCAGCTTTTTGGTAGGAGGCGCATATTTCGGCCGGTCGCCGTTTGCTGAAAGGCATTGAGGAAGTGAGGGTTACTTTTGGCTTTTGATGAATGTAATATGGCGGTGCGCCAACATTATTACTGTAACCTGTCATCAATTCGCTACGGAAAGTGATAAATGGGGCTAATTCGGCATTAATAGGTGCTTTGTATGGTTGTGTTCTATTATTGCGAATATCGGTAAAATATATTTTTGAGCCATCAGTAGTTGAAGCGAAGATCTTACCGTTCTCGACCTTGATGGTAGGCGATTCGAGTCGGAAAGTCGCACTCATCGAATGCAACTTGTGATAGAAGTTGCTTTGCAACACCCTCATCATCTCATCGTAGGAACGGCGATTCTTGCTCCACGCAATCTCCGAAACTGCAAATATACGCGGGAAAATCATATACTCTAAATAGTCTGAAAAATGACGCTTCGAAGTGATATTTTCGAGATAAATCTCACTCCAAAATGCCCCTTCAATGCCGGCGATGTATTTGCGTTGCTCGGTGGAGAAGCCTGCATTCTCAAACGAGAAATCGCAGATTGCTTTGAGGTGCAGTCCTGTTGAAATGCGGTGTCCGCGCTCATTTGGCGACTGCCTCTTATCGAGGTAGAAAACACTCGAAGGCATTATGATTGTAGGGTAGCCATTGGCGGTGGAATGAAGACACTTTCTTACACTCCTCCAACCCGTTACCATGGTTGTTTTTGGCAGAAGTCCACCATCTACCGCCTCATCCCATACTACCGCCTTACGGTTGTATTTTGTGAGAATCTTGCTGACGCGGTTAAGAAAGTATTGTTCGAGTTGTTCCCCATTTTTTAACCCCTTTTCGCTCATCAATTTTTGACAGTCGGGGCATTTGTTCCACTGCGAGAAATCCACCTCATCCCCGCCTATGTGAAGATACTCCGATGGAAAGATATCTACCAGCTCCTTGACAATATCCTCTATGAGGGCATAATTGGACTCCTTTGCAACGCACCACACATTGCGAATGTCAATGCCATTCGTATCGGAAGTATCGGGTTTGTAGTTGCAAAAGATGTCGGGATATACCACACCGAGAGCCTTGCTGTGTCCGGGCATATCAATTTCCGGTATAACCTCGATATTTCGCGCAGCAGCATACGCCACAATATCTCGCAACTCTGCTTGGGTGTAGTAACCGCCATATCGTTGATTAAATCGGTCGTAGATGGGGTGAAGTGGGGAATCTCCACCTCTAAAACCACCAATCTCTGCAAATTGAGGATACTTTTTTATCTCGATGCGCCACGCAGGATTATCAACAAGATGAAAATGGAGTTTGTTCAACTTGCAGTATGCCATGTAGTCCAATACCCGCTTAATCTCATGTACAGGCTGAAATGTGCGAGCTACATCGAGCAGGAAACCTCGAAAGTGGTACTGTGGAGCATCTTTAACTTCGATATATGTAACCTCCATCGGCAGTTGGGCAGTTTTTGAGTAGACAGCGTGCGGAAGAAGTTGTAGCAGCGATTGAATACCATTGAATACACCTCCATAATCGCCTCCGCGAATCTCCACACCCTTTTTACCTATTGACAATGAGTACTCCTCTTTGCCCAACTTTTTGTCGAGCAGTAGTCGTATAGAGTTCTCTTTCTTCCCCTTTGTGCGTTCCAGAGGGAGGTAGATGCGCAGATAATCGGCTGCTTTTGCAACCTCTTTGTCGCAGATGATGGCGGTGCGCTCATTGATGGTGAAACGCCCCTCGCCTTTTATGAGTGAGCGCGGTTGAGGAATGATATCGGAATGGAGGGGAACGAGTATTGTTTTTGTGGAATCGACCTTTTCTCTCGATTTCGTGTCGGCACTGCAATTTGTCTGAATAAAAAGCAGTAGTAGGGATAAAAGTAGTAGTTTCATCGGTTTGTTGTGTAGTTTATCGCAAAGTTAATGAAAAAAATTTATTTTTCAATTTTCAATTATATTCTTATCTTTGCGCCCACAAGTATATATACCCGAAAAGATGAAAGCAGTTTCAACAGTCAAGGCTTTGCGCGAGGAGCTCTCGGCATGCCAAGGTAAAAAGATAGGATTTGTCCCTACAATGGGCGCACTGCACGAAGGACACATTTCGCTTGTTACCCGTGCTCGCAAGGAGTGCGATGTAGTGGTAGCGAGTGTATTCGTAAACCCAACTCAATTCAACGACAAGAACGACCTGCGCAACTATCCTCGTACCCCCGAGGCTGATGCAGCGATGCTCGAAGCGGCAGGAGTAGATTTGGTACTCTTCCCTTCGGTTGAGGAGATTTATCCTGAGCCGGATACCCGACAGTTCGACTTCGGTCAGATTGACAAGGTTATGGAGGGTGCAACACGCCCCGGACACTTCAACGGCGTGGCACAGGTGGTTTCACGCCTCTTTGCGATTGTCGAGCCTACTTGCGCCTACTTCGGAGAGAAGGATTTTCAGCAGATTGCAGTAATTCGTGCAATGGTCAAGCAACTCGGCTTGAAGGTTGAGATTATCGACTGCCCAATCGTGCGCGATACTGACGGCTTGGCTCGTTCATCGCGCAACCTCTTGCTCACCCCTGCGCATCGTGCCGCAGCACCTCATATCTACGAGGTATTGAGCGCAGCGCAAGCGAAGGTTGGCGAGATGTCGCCCGCAGAATTGACCGCTTGGGTTACCGCCGAGGTGGAGAAGAACGAACTTCTGAAAGTGATATATTTCGCAGCAGTCGATGCACTCTCGATGCAGACTATCGAGGAGTGGAGCGACTCGGAGCGTGTGCAGGGTTGCATAGCAGTTCAGGCCGGCGAAATCAGATTGATTGATAATATAAAACTTAAATAAGACGATGTATATTGAGGTAATGAAGTCGAAGATTCACCGTGTAACGGTGACTCAGGCGAATGTCGATTATGTCGGCAGTATTACTATTGACTCGGCATTGATGAAGGCTGCGAACTTGATTCGTGGCGAGAAGGTACAGGTGGTAAATGTCACCAATGGAGAGCGTCTCGAAACCTACGCCATTCCGGGCGAGGCTGGTAGTGGCGTAATCTGCCTAAATGGTGCCGCAGCACACAAGGCAAATGTGGGAGATATAGTTATCATAATCTCCTACGCTTCGATGGATTTCGAGGAGGCAAAAACCTTTGAGCCGAGTGTGATTTTCCCCGTTACCGAAACTAACCAACTCGTAAAGTAGAATGGATACTTTATTGTCGATACTTGCCGTATTGTTCGGCGTAGTGGGTTGTGTGGGTTGTATTGCTCCCGTACTGCCGGGCGTGGCACTTGCATACGTAGGCTACTTGTGCCTATACTTCTGCTCATACTCCGAAATATCTGTCGCTTGGCTTGTAGTTTTTGGAGTTCTCACACTTATTGTATCGGTACTCGACTATCTGTTGCCTTCGTATATGACCAAGAAGTTCGGCGGCTCGAAGGCGGGCGAGCGCGGAGCAATGGCGGGTGTTTTGGGCGGATTCCTCTTTGGACCTATCGGCATTATCGTAGGACCATTTGTGGGCGCAGTGCTTGGAGAGTTGATTTTTGACAACAGCGATAAGCAACGTGCATTACGGAGTGGCTTTGGCTCGTTCCTCTCGTTTTTTGTCGGCACAGGCATAAAACTCGCACTCTCGCTGTGGCTTACGGTGGAGATTTGTATCGATGTGTTCAAAAATGCCTTTTAGACGAGATAATAATTAAATAATTCTCAGTTATGAAGCGATTTTATTGGATTTTGATTTTGGTGGCGATGGTTGCCGTTTCGTGCGGTTATCGCTACGAGAGCGTAGAGGGCGATAAGTCTGCTACACGCATATATACACTCAAAAACGGATTGAAGGTCTATATGTCGGTAAACAAGGAGCAACCTCGCTTGCAGACGATGATTGCCGTGCGTGTAGGCTCGAAGAATGACCCTGCCGAGACGACAGGTTTGGCGCACTACTTTGAGCATTTGATGTTCAAGGGTACCGACAAGTTCGGAACTCAGAACTACGAGGCTGAGAAGCCTCTGCTCGATGAGATTGAGCGTCTGTTCGAAGTCTATCGTGTAACCACTGACGAGGCGGAGCGCAAAGCGATATATGCAAAGATTGACAGCGTATCGCAGGAGGCTTCGAAGTATGCCATTCCTAACGAGTACGACAAGTTGATGCAGGCAATTGGTGCTGACGGCACAAATGCTTGGACCTCGTATGACGAAACAAACTATGTGGAGGATATCCCATCGAACCAGATTGAGAATTGGGCAAAGATTCAGGCGGAGCGATTCGAGAATGCTGTAATTCGTGGTTTTCACACCGAACTCGAAACGGTTTACGAGGAGTACAACATGGGGCTTACGAACGATAACAGCAAACTCATTGACAAGATTTTGTCAATGACATTCCCTGACCACCCATACGGAACGCAGTCCCCAATCGGTAAGCAGGAGCATCTGAAAAATCCGTCAATCACAAATATCAAGAACTACTACAAGACCTACTATGTGCCAAACAATATGGCAATATGTATGGCGGGAGATTTCAACCCTGACGAGGCGATTGTGATTATTGACAAGTACTTCGGAAAACTCAAACCAAATCGCAAACTCCCGAAGGTCAAGGAGTATAAGCCTGCTCGTATGACCGAAGTTAAGGAGGCGGAGGTTTACGGCTTGGAGAGTGAGAGCGTGGCTATCGCTTGGCCTATCGAGGGTGCAAAGAGCGAAGGTCGCCTTGTAGGAGCATTACTCTCATCGGTCCTCTCGAATGGCGGAAATTGCGGTCTGCTCGACACCAACCTTTTGCAGGAGCAGAAGGTTCTCGATGCTTGGGGCGGTGTGGAGTATCTTACCGATGCAGGTATCGTAACCCTAATGGGCGAGCCAAAGCAGGGGCAGTCGCTCGAAGAGGTGCGAGATTTGTTACTTGCCGAGGCTGCAAAGTTGCGCAACGGAGAGTTTGACTCCGACCTCTTGAAAGCGATTATTGCCAACTATCGCCGTGGCGAGATGGCAGATTTGGAGAACAACTTTGTCCGTGCCTACAAGATGGAGGCGGCATTTGTCAATGGCTTGGATTGGGCAAGTGTTGCAACCGAGATTGACCGTGCAGCCGATATTACCAAAGATGATGTCGTTGCATGGGCAAACAAGAATATGCCTGCCGAGGGCTACTGCGTAGTCTATAAGCGTCAGGGCGAGGATAAGTCGCAGAAGAAAATCGACAAACCTTCGATAACCCCTATCTCGGCAAATCGTGATGCACAGAGCGACTATCTCGTTGCCACCCAGCAGTCGGAGGTAGCACCTATTGCTCCACAATTTATCGACTACGAGCGCGATATGGGACAGGCTAAATTGGAGAGTGGATTGGAGGTACTCTACAAGCGTAACGAAACAAACGAGCTATTCTCGCTTATCTATCTCTACGATTTTGGCACTACAACCGTAAAGTCTATGGCTTTGGCTGCCGACTATATGGAGTTGCTCGGTACAACAGAGAAGAGCGCAGAGGATATTAAGCGAGAGCTATATGACCTTGCTTGCTCATTCAACATTACCGTAACGGGCGATAAGACCTACCTTATAATAAGTGGTCTTTCCGAGAATATGGAGCGTGCAATGACCGTTATTGAGGATTACATTGCAAATGTTGAGGGCAATGAGGATATTTTGAAGGGCGTAAAGAGCGACTTCGCACAACAACGCATAAATGCCAAGGCTTCGCAACAGGAGAACTTCCTCCGTTTACAGAACTACTGCCTCTATGGTGGCGACTACATTCGCACGCGCACAATGTCAAACAAGGAGTTGCAGAGAATTTCATCGAAGGAGTTGCTCAACAATATCAAGCAGTTGTCGCAGGTAAAGCATCGTATAATGTACTATGGACCACATCATCTCAACAATGTTGTGGAGATGCTATATACTACACACAAAACGAGCGATGACCTCCTCGACTTGAAGTCGGAGCTTGTGCCTACACAACCGGTTAAGAGATCGAATGTACTCTTTGCACAGTACGATGCAAAGCAGGTATATTATATGCAGTATTCGTGTCGTGAGGGGGATAAGTGGAATCTCGACTATTCGCCTGTGGGCAATCTCTACAACAACTACTTCTCCGGCGGTATGAACGCCATTGTTTTTCAGGAGATGCGCGAAGCACGAGGTTTGGCATACTCGGCATACTCCTATCTTGCAAAAGGTCGTGTTCCGCACCACCCATACTACTTCTACGCCTTTATTGCTACACAGAACGACAAAGTGCAGCAGGCAGTCGAAGCGTTTGACGAAATTATAGAAAATATGCCTCGTTCGGAGCAGGCATTTGAGTTGGCAAAGAGTGGCATATTGGCAAATATCGAGAGTAAGCGCACTACCAAGATGGATATATTGTGGAGCTATCTCGAACAGGAGAAGTTCGGGCTTAAAGAGGATATCAACAAGACTCTCTACGAGGGTATTCAGTCGCTTACACTCGATGACGTGGTGAAGTTCCAGCAGGAGTTTATCAAGGGCAGAGCCTACACCTACTGCATCTTGGGTGACAAGCACGACCTCGATATGAAGTATATCGGTACACTCGGCAAGATAAAGTATCTCTCGCAGGAGGAGATTTTTGGATACTAACGGAAAGCGGAACCGACGACAAGCAGAGCGCAGAGGCTGCTTGCAGACTATGCCGAGGCGCGAAGGAGGAAAAGCCTGCGAAGCAGGGTTAAAGCGGGAAAACGGAAAACTTTTTTAAGCTGGGAGCTTAAAACTTAAAGCGCACCCTATAATCCCTATTACCCCTATCATCGCTTGCGCCGTGACAAGGGCAGGAGTCCAGACGAGAGATAAAAAAGAACACAACACTTAAATAAATATATGTAATTATGAAAAAAATCGTTTTTGTAACAATGGGAATTATTGCAATGGCACTTACCTCGTGTAAGGAGAAGGCTGAGCAGCCTTGGATTGTTGACCGCTTTGACGATGTCAAGATTATCCGCTACGAGGTGCCTGAGTTTGAGAATCAGTCGCTCAACGACAAACTCTTAATCTACTACTTGGCAGAGTCTGCGAAGTGTGGTCGTGATATCTTATTCGACCAGAACTTCAAGTACAACCTTACAATCCGCCGTGCGTTGGAGAAGATTTACACCTCGTACGATGGCAACAAGGAGTGTCCTGAGTTCAAGGCTATGGAGAAGTATTTGAAGAAGGTTTGGTTGGCTAACGGTATCCACCACCACTACTCGAATGACAAGTTCGCACCTGAGTTCTCGCGTGAGTGGTTCTCGGCACAGTGGGATAAGTACAGCGTTGAGTCGCCTGTCGAGAAGGAGGTTATCTTGGAGGCTATCTTCAACCCTGCACTCTATGCTACCCGCCTCAATCAGGCGAAGGGCGATGATGTAATCGCAACTTCGGCAGGCAACTACTACGAGGGCTTGACTCAGAAGGAGGTTGAGAAGTTCTACAACAAGATGATTAAGAAGGCAGGCAACGACCCACGCCCTATTTCGTATGGTTTGAACTCGAAACTCGTAAAGAAGAACGGCAAAATCTACGAGCAGACCTACAAGATTGGCGGTATGTACACCGAGGCTTTGGAGCAGGTTGTATATTGGTTGGAGAAGGCACAAGAGGTTGCTGCCGAGCCTACCAAGAGCATCATCGCAAAGCTTATCAAGTACTACAAGTCGGGCGACTTGCGTGATTTTGACGAGTTCAATGTTGCTTGGGTACAGGACACCGAGTCGAATGTCGATTTCGTAAATGGTTTCACCGAGGTTTATGGTGACCCACTCGGATATAAGGCTTCGTGGGAGTCGGTGGTAAACTTCCGCGACAAGAAGGCTTGCGAGCGTACACAGATTATCTCGGACAATGCACAGTGGTTCGAGGACCACTCGCCAATCAACCCTGCATACCGCAAGAAGGAGGTTAAGGGAGTATCGGCAAAGGTTATCACCGTTGCAATGCTCGGTGGCGACTGCTATCCTACAACCCCTATCGGTATCAACCTTCCAAATGCCGATTGGATTCGTAAGGAGCATGGCTCGAAGTCGGTAACTATCGACAATATCACCTACGCATATAAGAAGGCTGCACAGGGTGGTGGCTTCGCAGAGGAGTTCGTACTTCGTGAGGAGGATCGCGCTCGTATGAAGGAGCATGGCAAACTCTCTGACGACCTTCACACCGACCTTCACGAGTGTCTTGGTCACGGCTCGGGACAGTTGGCTCCGGGCACAACAGGCACAGAGTTGGGCGTCTATTCTTCGGCTCTCGAAGAGACTCGTGCCGACCTCTTTGCGCTCTATTACCTCGGTGACGAGAAGATGATTGAGATAGGCTTGATTCCTTCGCTCGATGTTGCAAAGGCTCAATATGCTTCGTATGTGATGAATGGTGCAATGACACAATTCTCGCGTATCGAGTTGGGTAAAGATGTTGAGCAGGCTCACATGCGTAACCGCAAACTTATCTCGGAGTGGGCAATCGACCTCGGCAAGGCAGAGAATGTTATCGAGTGGGTTATGAAAGATGGCAAGCGTTATCTTGTTGTAAACGATTTCGATAAGTTGCGCACAATATTCGGTGAGCAGTTGCGTGAGATTCAGCGCATCAAGTCGGAGGGTGACTTCGAGGCAGGTAAGGCGTTGATTGAGAAGTATGCAGTGAAGATTGACCAAGAGCTTCACAAGGAGGTACGCGAGCGTTACTACGCTCTCAATATCGAGCCTTACGGAGGATTCGTAAACCCTGAATATGAGTTGGTTAAGGAGGGAGAGCAGATTGTGGATGTAAAGGTTTTGTACCCTGCAAACTACATCGAGCAGAATTTGCACTACTCGAAAGACTACTCGTTCCTTCCAAGTCTTAACTAATTAAGGTTGGGAACAAACAATAAACGAGGGCTTTTATGACCCTCGTTTATTGTTTTAGTTTTATATTAACAATACCTCGCAATATCTTCGGTAGTGATGGTCGTATCGCTCAATACCACCAATCGCTCTATAACATTGCGCAGTTCGCGGATATTGCCACTCCAATGCTTCTGCGAAAGTTGTGCTACTGCCTCTGCCTCAATATCCTTTGTCGGGATATTATACTCTCGACAAATACTCTCCAAAAAGTGCTTTACAAGTATCGCTACATCGCCTTTGCGCTCGCGCAAGGGTGGCACTTTTATCAGAATAACACCAATACGATGATAGAGATCTTCGCGGAAATTCCCGTTGCGAATCTCCTGCTTGATATCTTTGTTTGTGGCGGCAATAACGCGAACATCAACCTCAATATCGCGGTCACTACCCACGCGCGATATTTTGCGCTCTTGTAACGCTCGCAACACCTTCGCTTGTGCCGAGAGTGACATATCGCCAATCTCGTCCATAAAGAGTGTGCCCCCATCTGCCTGCTCGAACTTTCCTTTGCGTTGCTTTATGGCAGAGGTGAAAGCTCCGCGTTCGTGACCGAACAACTCGCTCTCGATAAGCTCCGAAGGTATAGCAGCGCAATTAACCTCCACAAAGGGAGCATCAGCGCGACTGCTTTTATGGTGCAGCCATTTTGCTACCAACTCCTTGCCTGTGCCGTTTTCGCCCGTAATCAACACTCGCGCTTCGCTTCGTGCCACCTTATCTACAAGTTCGCGTACCCTTACAATCGCTTCCGACTCTCCGACAATCGCCTCAATGATGGGGTGTTCGGAGGTGTTGCGGGGGTGAGGGTGTTTTGTTCGGGGTGCAGAGGAGCAATCGTGTTGAGGTGAGGATATAACTTTGCGAATAGATTTCAGCAGACGATTCATATCGATAGGCTTGGTCAAAAAATCGACTGCTCCGTGTCGTACAGCCTCAACTGCGGAGTCGATATCGTTGTTGCGCGAGAGTATTATAAAGGGTAGATTTGTTTCGGCAAGCCCCTCGGCAGTGTCGGTAAGGATAAGGTCGAAGGCGATATTCTCGCACATCTTTCGAGCGAGTGAAGCGCTCTCTGCACCTTCGGTCGAAAAACCCTCAAATTCCAATCTCTCGCGCAGATTATTGCGCACGCTTTTTGATTGTTCCAAAATTAAAACTTTTGCCATTTTGCTATTCTCTAAAAAATGTATATTTTTGCATTCGGATAGTGCATCAAAGGTAGGCTTTTCGCCCGATACAACCTAATGTTGTTGCGGGGGTGAGTCGGGTAGAGAGAGTTGCCCGTATATTCTATTGCCGAGAGCCGAATATATTGCAAATTGCGCCATTTGAGTTGCGCGCGCAGTACCATATTTTTGAATGTTTAATGTTCCCTATATGAATAAGAACTATAACTATTTACGCCGCCGTTTGATGATACCGGAGTATGGTCGTCATATACAGGAGATGATAGACTCGTTGCTCGAAATCGAGGATAGAGAGGAGCGTACTCGTCAGGCAAAGGCGGTAATTGCCGTTATGGGAAATCTGAATCCGCTGTTGCGCGATACGGCAGATTTTACCCATAAATTGTGGGACCATCTCTTTATTATGTCGGACTTCCGCCTCGATGTGGATAGCCCTTATCCGTTGCCTACGCGCGAGGATTTGGAGGTTAAGCCCGAGCGATTGGAGTATCCGCAGAGCGATATTTCACACAAACACTACGGCAAAAATATAGTACGGATGTTAAATCGTTTGAAGTTCGAGGAGCTCTCCTCTGCGGAGCATGAACTCGCCAATGTGGTGTGCTATATGCGAAATAAGAGTTCGGAGTATAATCAGGAGTTCCCGAATAACGAGGTGTTGCTAAATGATATAAAAGTTTTGTCCGAAGGTGGTATAGATTTGAATGAAGAGTGGCTCAAAAAGGTTGAAACGGAGCATAAAACAGCCTTTTCACACCAAAAAAACAATAAGCGACAGCAGCGCCCGCAGCAGAAAAATGGTCGCAAAAACGGACAGCGACACAATAGCGCAAAATAGGAGAGCGTTATTGGCGTATAGAGGAGAAATCGAAAGCCAAAGAGTATGAAGAGACTATTTCTTAAAATATCGGTAGCGGTTATTGCAGTGGCAGTTTTTGTGGCGTGCCACAATAAGGATGTCGAGATTTCGGGACGATTTGTCGGTCTGAATTTCGATACGATATATCTCGAACAGACCACGGCTACGGGGCAGAGTGTCATCGATTCGGTGAAACTCGACAACGATGGCGGTTACCGATTTGTCGTGAAAGATGTTGAAAATACCCCTTCGCTCTACAATATCATCTACGGTGGCGACCGTATTCCGTTGTTGCTGTCGCGTGGCGAGAGAGTAGAGGTCGGAGCATTGGGTAGTGCGTTGGCCAACTATACAGTTACAGGTTCGCCCGAATCGGAGATGTTGCGTAAGTTCAACAAGGAGTATATCGAGGGACAAATCGAGTTGAACAAAACGGCACAAAGTTACTATTCGACAGATGACGATGCGCATAAGAAAGAGCTGGCACAACGCTACACCTCAGTCTATAATTCGATAAAACGCAAGCAGATATCTTTCATTATTGAGAACAAGGAGAGCCTCGCATCGGTTTATGCGCTCTATCAGCGACTCCCGGGAGAACAACATCTTTCGGGTCCGGATAGCGATTTGATATACTACCGTACCGTTTCGGATGCGGTATCGAAGCGATACCCGACCTCTCCGTTTCTTATCTCGTTAAGTAACGATATAGCCCGTATGGAGGCGCGTATATCGTTGTTGAACTCAATTGAGTTCCGCAATAGTCCCGAGTTGAAAGGAAAGGATATGTATGGCAACGAAGTGACACTGTCGTCACTTAATGGTAATGTTGTCTTGGTCGATTTCTGGTCGGCAGAGGCGGGAAACAGCAACGCTCTGAATGCTGAGTTGAAGGAGATATACGAAAAGTTCCATTCGGAGGGATTTTGCGTCTATCAGGTCTCGGCAGACAAGTCGAAAGCAGCGTGGATTACGGCAGTGCAGGAGCAACGCCTTCCGTGGGTATCGGTATGTGATTTCCAAGGCGAAAACTCACCTATGTTGCGAGCATACAATGTGCGCAAACTGCCATCGAACTTCCTCATCGATAGAGATGGAAATATCATAGCCAAGGATTTGTATAGCGATGCATTGGCAAAACGACTGACCGAAATTTTCAAGTAGAAACAGATTGTAGTATGCACTATTTCGTATCGGACATACATCTTGGTTCGGGCGATGCAGCCGAACAACGCCGAGTAGAACGCAACTTCCTTAATTTTCTTACGAAGATAGAGGATAGTGCCGAAACCCTCTTTTTGGTAGGTGATATCTTCGACTTCTGGTTCGAGTATAAGAGGGTAGTACCGAAAGGTTTTGTGCGCGTGCTTGGTCGTTTGGCAGAGTTGAGCGATAGGGGTGTGCGTATCGTGATGCTTACGGGCAATCACGATATGTGGGTAGGCGACTACTTGACGCAGGAGTGTGGTATTGAACTATACACTACACCTCAAACCTTCTCGCTTGCCGGTAAAACACTATTTGTGGCACATGGCGACAATATGAATATTCAGGGGCAGCCCGTTTTGCGAGCAATGAACAGAATGTTCCGTTCGCAGGGGTTGCGTAAGGTGGCTTCATGGCTTATACATCCCGATCACTTCCTGCGCTTCGGTAAGTGGTGGAGTGGTAAGTCGCGCAAGTCGCACGGAGGGGAGCAGAGTGCTTCGGTATTGAATCCGTTGATTGATTATGCCATCGAGTATGGCAAGAACCATAAGGTGGACTATTTTATCTTTGGCCATCTTCATTATGCTGCCGATATTGCAGGTGCGCAACGCATACTCTTTATGGGCGATTGGCACACCCGACCAAACTATATTATCCTTGATGAACAAGGGAACATAGAGTTAGTTAAAAGTTGAAAAAAATAGAAACTTTCAGCGCACCCTATTAAGCGAACAGAGTGAGCGCTCCCTAGTAAGGGCAGAACGCCCGCCCCAGTAACCCCCAGAAAGGTTGCGCCTTGACAAGCGACAGAGAACGGAAAACTTAAAAACAACAATTGTATGAAACAATATCTCGATTTATTAACCCGAATTAAGACGGAGGGCATTGTAAAGAGCGACCGCACGGGAACAGGTACAAAGTCTGTTTTCGGACACCAGATGCGCTTTGACCTTTCGCAAGGATTTCCGCTTTTGACCACCAAGAAGGTCTTTTTGAAGGGAATTATCCACGAACTGTTGTGGTTCCTCAATGGCGATACCAATATCAAATATCTCGTTGATAACGGCGTACATATCTGGGATAATGATGCCTATCGCTACTACAACGAGTTGTGCGTAAAGGAGGGTGTTTTGCCTGTTACGATGGAGGAGTTTTTGCGTGCTGCACAAGAGGGCATCGACTCCCCGATTGAGGGCTACAAATTTGGCGATTTGAACCATGTTTACGGCTATCAGTGGCGCTCATGGCCACGCCCGAATGGCGAGGCTATCGACCAGATACAACAAGCGGTAGAGTTGATAAAGAATAATCCTGACTCGCGCCGTATTATTGTTTCGGCATGGAATGTTGCCGATGTCGAGAAGATGGCTTTGCCACCGTGCCATACGCTTTTCCAATTCTATGTTGCCGATGGCAAGTTGTCGTGTATGCTCTACCAGCGCAGTGCCGATACATTCCTCGGCGTACCGTTCAATATCGCTTCGTATGCACTGCTTACGATGATGATGGCGCAGGTTTGTGGCTTGGAGGCTGGCGAGTTTGTTCACACCTTGGGCGATACTCATCTCTACCTTAATCACATGGAGCAGGTCGATGAGCAGTTGTCGCGTACTCCGCGAGCATTGCCTAAGATGCGTATCAATCCCGATGTAAAGTCGATTTTCGACTTCAAGTATGAGGACTTTACGCTCGAAGGATATAATCCGCACCCTGTTATAAAGGCCCCAATGTCATTTTAATTCAAACAAAAAACCAATGGCTAAAAGCTAAATTTATGGTTTCAATTATTGTAGCAATCGCCGAGAATGGCGTGATAGGCGATAAGAACGCCTTGCTTTGGAATATCAAAGAGGATATGCGCCGTTTCCGTACCACAACTACGGGACACCCCGTAGTAATGGGGCGCAAGACCTTTGAGTCGATAGGTCGCCCACTGCCAAAGCGCACGAATGTAGTTATTACACGCAGAGATAGCACATTTGAGGGTTGCGAGGTGGCTCACTCGTTGGAGGAGGCAATTGCGATGTTCTCTGCCGAAGAGGAGGTGTTTATTATCGGCGGAGCGCAGATATATGCGCAGGCGTTACCGTTGGCAGATAAGTTGTATCTTACCATTGTGCATCGCGACTACGAAGGTGATACCTCATTTCCCGAAATTGATTACTCCGAGTGGAGAGAGCTCTCTCGCGAGGATTTCGAGCATGGCGAGGAGTACGATGGAGCCTTCTCGTTTATAGATTTGGAGCGAAAGTAGATATATTCGCTACAAGAAACCCTTCAATTCGTTGAGGGGTATTTTTTTGTCCTCCACCGAGCCGATAGCGGTCGGAAAGATAAGGTGTAAAGAGTCGCCATTGCGCTTCTTGTCGCCCTCAATCGCCTTTAACAAATCTTTATGCTCTACGGGCAACTCTGTGTCGAAGCCATATTTTTGCAGAATAGCCAAAATGCGCGAGGTATCCTCTTGCGAAATCATCTTATGCGACAATGCCGATTGGGTAATGTGGTGCAGTCCGATAGCAACAGCCTCACCATGCGAGAATTTTGATGATGTCTTTTCGATAGCGTGAGCCAGCGTATGTCCGAGGTTGAGAATACGGCGGCGACCGCCCTCGCGCTCATCTTCGGCTACAACTCCTGCCTTGACGCGCACACAGCGATTGATAATATCTTCGAGTAATTTATTGTCGGTGCGAAGTTCCTCAAACGAAGATTTTTCTAAAATCTCAAACAACTCTTTGTCGCCTAAAACAGCAGTTTTAATAACCTCTGCCAAACCGGCGCGAAATTCGCGGTCTGGGAGCGAATTAAGAAGTGTAGCATCGCAAATCACAAATCGCGGTTGCGAGAATACTCCTACCATATTCTTAAAACCACCAACATTTACACCATTCTTTCCTCCTACCGAGGCATCTACCGCGCCGAGCAGGGTGGTGGTGACAAAACCGAACTCCACACCCCGCATATAGGTCGATGCCACAAAACCTGCAATATCGGTTACAATACCGCCACCAATGCCGAGAATAAAGGTCGAACGGTCGGCTCCCATCTCGATAAGGTGTTTGTAGATATCCTCCAATGTAGCGAGGCTCTTCGCCTGTTCACCCTGTCCGATAAGGATATGCTCGTATGGTGTGATAAGGTCGTGGTGGGTGCGGTCGATATTGCTATCCGAGATAACTATCACGCGTTTTTTTGGCAAAATATCGCCTAACAACTCCTTTGCAGATGCCATATATACACAACTGCCCCCGGTAACCTCAATCTGCTTTGTCATAAATTTCCTAACGATTAGTTCGACAAATTTAGTAATTTTCCGATTAAATTTAGTAATTTTGCGCGTTATTTGAGAAAAAACAGCAAAGCAATATGCAAAAATTACGCAATATAGCCATCATCGCCCATGTGGACCATGGAAAGACTACTTTGGTCGATAAGATGATTTTGGCAGGCAATCTGCTCCGTGAGCCATCAAAGACGGGCGACCTCGTACTCGATAATAACGACTTGGAGCGTGAGCGAGGCATTACTATTTTGTCGAAAAATGTTTCGGTTGTATATAAGGATTACAAAATCAATATCATCGATACCCCGGGCCACGCCGACTTCGGTGGCGAGGTGGAGCGCGTGCTGAATATGTGCGATGGAGTGCTATTGTTGGTTGATGCCTTCGAGGGCACAATGCCACAGACTCGCTTTGTGTTACAGAAGGCACTCTCGCTTGGCAAGAAGCCTATTGTTGTAATCAACAAGGTCGATAAGCCGAATTGTCGCCCCGAGGTTGTGAATGAGCAGGTTTTCGACCTGATGTTCACTCTCGATGCAACAGAGGAACAACTCGATTATAAAACCATCTACGGCTCGGCAAAGCAGGGGTGGATGTCGCACAAATGGAACGAAAAGACCGATAGTATTGTGCCACTGCTTGACGCTATTATTGACGAAATTCCTGCGCCGGCAGTCAGCGAAGGTACTCCGCAGTTGTTGGTAACTTCGCTCGAATACTCTTCGTATATCGGTCGTATCGCTGTCGGAAAACTTACCCGTGGAACGCTTGTAAATGGTCAGAATGTAACCCTCGCAAAGCGTGACGGCGTAACCAAAATCAAGACTAAAATTAAAGATTTGATGGTCTTTGATGGCTTGGGCAAGAAGAAGGTCGAGAAGGTGGAGTGTGGCGAGATTTGCGCCTTGGTGGGTATCGAAGGCTTTGAGATTGGCGATACAATCTGCGACTTCGAAAATCCTGAACCACTGCCACCAATCAAGATTGACGAGCCTACGATGTCGATGCTCTTCACGATTAACAACTCCCCATTCTTCGGTAAAGATGGTAAGTTCGTAACCTCGCGCCATATCAAGGAACGCCTTGACAGCGAGTTGGAGCGCAACTTGGCGTTGCGTGTCGAACCGGGACAGAATGCCGATTCGTTTATCGTCTATGGTCGTGGCGTATTGCACCTCTCGGTGTTGGTAGAGACTATGCGCCGTGAGGGCTACGAGTTGCAGGTAGGTCAGCCAAAGGTTATTATCAAGGAGATTGATGGCGTAAAGTGCGAGCCTGTCGAGGAGATGACTATCGACTGTCCTGATGAGGTTGCTGGTACGGTAATCGAGCTCACCACTCGTCGCAAGGGTACGCTTACAAATATGGAGTCGTCAAATGGTCGCACACGCCTCGAGTTCGATATTCCTTCGCGTGGTATTATCGGCTTGCGCTCGAATATGCTCACCGCTACTGCGGGCGAGGCTATTATGTCGCACCGCCTGCGTGCTTTTGAGCCATATATGGGCGATATAGATATGCGCACCAACGGCTCTATCATTGCATCAGAAACGGGTATGGCGTATGCCTATTCGATTGATAAACTGCAAGATAGAGGTCGCTTCTTTATCTCGCCAATGGAGGAGGTCTATATGGGACAGGTTATCGGCGAGCATACCCGCAGCAACGATATTACCGTAAATGTCTGCAAGGCGAAGCAACTTACCAATATGCGAGCTTCGGGCTCTGACGATAAGGCTGTGATTGTTCCGCCAAAAATCTTCTCGTTGGAGGAGGCGTTGGAGTATATCAAGGAGGACGAGTATGTTGAGGTGACTCCTCACTCGATGCGATTGCGCAAAATTCTTCTTAACGAAATTGATAGAAAAAGGGCGTCAAAATAAAAAATCGTTTTCGTGTATGAAGTTGCTTAAAGAGCGTATTTTGAAAGAGGGAAAGTGTTTTCCCGGGGGAATTTTGAAGGTTGATAACTTTATTAACCATCAGATGGACCCTATGCTTATGCGCGAAATGTCAAAAGAGCTTGCAAGACGATTTGCAGAGCATAAAATTAACAAGGTGATGACCATCGAGGCGAGTGGTATCGCTCCGGCTATTATGGTTGGCGACTATCTGAATGTGCCTGTGCTATTTGCAAAGAAGAAGGTGCCAAGCACAATGGAGAATATGTTGGTAACCGAGGTGTTCTCTTTTACGAAGAATCGCTCTTATTCGGTCTGTGTAAGTAGCGACTATCTGACCAAAGATGATAGGGTGTTATTTATTGATGATTTCCTTGCAAATGGCAATGCCGCTTTGGGTATTATCGACTTGGTTGAGCAGGCAGGTGCCAAATTAGAGGGCATGGGATTCCTTATCGAGAAGGGCTTTCAGAGTGGAGGCGAAGAGTTGCGAGGCAGAGGCATACATGTCGAATCCCTTGCCATTATAGAGAGTTTGGACAACTGTACAATAGTGTTAAAATAGTGGCATAAATCTGCCCAAATAGCAAAATGCCCCGAAAAACTCATTTTTCGGGGCATTTTTGTTGGTCAGCTTATCGGAGTTAAATCTTTGCAACTCGACGCTCATGGCGACCACCCTCGAATTCGGTGTTGAGCCATTCGTCTAGTATGGCAATAGCCTCCTCGTTAGAGATGAAGCGAGCTGGCAATACAAGCACATTGCTGTCGTTGTGAAGTCGTGTCATGTGTGCGATTTCGGGAATCCAGCAGAGTGAGGCGCGTATTTTTGCATGTTTATTCAGCGTCATAGCCATGCCTTCGCCCGAGCCGCAAATGCCTATGGCTCGTGGGAACTCCCCATTTTCGAGAGCCTCGGCCATAGGGTGAGCATAGTCTGGATAGTCGCAACTCTCCTCCGAGTGACAACCAAAATCGAACACCTCAAAACCCTTTGCCGAGAGGTAGCCGGTCAAAAACTCTTTCATGTCGTAGCCTGCATGGTCGCAAGCGATACCAATTTTTCCCATATTGTTCTATTTTATATTTGATTAGTCACTTTTAACACACAAATATACAAATAATTTGTATTTTTGCGTCACGATGAAGATATTTTTAATAATTGTTGGTTGCATATCACTTGCACTTGGTGTTACCGGAATGTTTCTTCCGATGCTGCCAACCACGCCATTTCTGCTACTCTCGGCAGCGGTATGGGTTAAGGCTTCGCCTGCACTATACGAGTGGTTGCTTAATCATAAAGTATTTGGCGAGTATATCCGTAATTTTCGCGAACATCGTGCCATACCGTTACGAGTAAAGATAATATCCGTGTCGATGGTGTGGATTACAATAGGTTACTGCATCTTTGCAGTGGTCAGTAAATGGTGGTGGGCGCAGGTGTTGATGTTTCTGCTTGCAGCTGCTATTTCGTGGCACATACTCTCTTTTGCGACTCTAAAAAGAAAGAGTTGAGAACTTTCACTCTCAACTCTCAATTCTTAATTCTTAACTATATCTTGGTATCTACCGGATTGGCGTATATTCCAAGATAGACTTTTCGAGCAGTTTTCAGGTCAAGACCATACTCCAAGAAACGCGCTTCGGCATAAGCCATACGCCCCTTGAACTTCTTGACTGCCGCAGGGGTATAGTAGTCGGCATATTGCTTGCTACGATGCAGAATATCGTGTGCTATATAGTTGGTATCGTGCAACTTATAGTTTTTGTAGATGCGGTTGTCAATAATCTCTTTGAGCATCTTGTAGGCCTCTGCCTTTGGCAACTCTCCACACGCCTTCAACTCCTCGTGAGTGATAGGCTCGCAGATAGTGATATTTACATCGCCCTTTGGCATACGAATACCGTAAAGAATACTGTTCATATCCTCGTTTTTGCCTTTCTGGTATGTGCCTCCCATCATATTTACGGTGGTCTCAATAGCTTTCTTTATATCGCACGACTCATATTGGTAGGATATGGCAATAGGAGCGATGTTTATCTCGCTGAAATTCTCTACAAAGTCACTAGGACCACTTAAACTCAACATCTTTAACACTCCTTGGTCGGTAGCGTCAATGCCATCTTTGGTGCGACCGTTACGCTGTGAAATCCACATCGATTTATTCTGCGACAAGTACCAACGAATATACTCGGCAAGGTGTTGTGAATTTTGCAAAAATTCGCGAGGCGAAATCTCGTCTGTCTTGCGAATTACTCGCACAGCGCGGTTAATACGGCAGATATCTATCACAAATTGCGAGCGCAACAGATTGTCACCCAAAGTTGTTGCGGTAGTTGATAATCCGTGAGTGAAAAGAGTGTATTGCAACAACAACGAATCGAGTGTGATATCGCGGTGATTCGATATGTAGAGATATCCCTTGTTTTTGTCGATATGCTCAATGCCGGATGATGTAAAATTCTCGATGGTAGCATCTATGATGCGCTTGATGATGCTCAACATTACGCGCTCCTGCATCTGATCTACTGTTTTGCAGGTGCGGACAACTTCGGCAATGCGCTCCATGTCTGCATCGGGGAAGGCGAAATTTACAGCCGGAACGAATGCCGGGTCATTCACTATACGCTCCAAAGCGGCGGGAATTTCGTCATCGTTGTAGGGGCGTATATCGCTATATAAATCCTCTTTCATAACTTTCGTGAGTGAGAATGTTTTCACAAAGATAAGCAAAATTCCCCGAAAGAACAAATTTTTTAATTTTTAATACAATGAGTAGTGAGTGGTGAAGAGTTGGTAGGAAAATAATTCTTAATACTCAATTTTTAATTTTTTAATTTTAATTAAAATTACTATCTTTGCCCCGCTATGATAAGAAGACATTTTTATTCATTACTAACCGGCTTGCTCCTCGCATGCGTCATGATGCCGAATTTGGCATTTGCGCAGGGCGGTACGGTCGTTACCGTGAGCGGTGTTGTAACCTCTGCCGAGGATAAACTGCCGCTGATAGGAGTTGCAGTTGTTACCGAGAAGATGCAAGGTACAACAACTGCACTTGATGGAACCTACTCCATCAAAGTTGAAGCGGGTACAAAACTTTCATTTTCGTATTTGGGCTATCGCCAAGTGGATTGGGTTGTGCCGACAGGCAATGCCAATGTAACACACAATCTCGTTATGCAGAGCGACACCGAGTCTATCGATGATGTTGTGGTTATTGCGTACGGTGTTCGTAAGAAGGGTACTGTGGCAGGCTCCGTTTCGGCTGTCGAGATGGAGAATATCACCGATACCCCGACCGCAGCATTCGACCAAGCGTTGCAAGGACAGGTGGCAGGTTTGTCGGTTATGTCCTCAACAGGAGAGCCGAGTGCTTCGGCGCAGTTGATGATTCGAGGCGTGAACTCCATCAATTCGGGTACAGCTCCACTCTACATCTTGGATGGTGTACCTATCGAGAGTAGCGATTTCAACGCTATCAACCCTGCCGATATCGAGTCGTTGTCGGTCTTGAAGGATGCCGCTTCTACCTCTATCTATGGTGCGCGTGCAGCGAATGGTGTTATCGTTATCACTACCAAGCGTGGTGCAAAGGCTGACCGCCCTCGCATCGAGTATCGTATGCAACTCGGATTTTCGCAGATTGCAGGCGATAATTGGGATTTGATGAACACCGAGCAGCGTATTCAGTACGAGAAGGAGGTGGGGCTGACCGAAGGCAAGGATTATGATTTGTTGAGCAAGACCGATGTCCGTTGGTTGGACGAAGTCTATAATAAGGCGGCTCTGTTGCAAAACTACGAACTTTCGATTTCGGGCGCAGACGATAAAACATCGTACTACATCTCGGGTGGTTACTACAATCAGGAGGGTACGGCTCTCGGCTCAGGATTTGCCCGTTTCTCGTTCCGTGCCAATTTGGAGCGTAAGGCTGCCAAATGGCTCAAAGTAGGAACAAATACAATGTTCAACTATCAGCAGATTCAGCAAGCTGATGAGGGTGCATATACTCTTGTTACCCCAATCTCGGCAGCTCGATTTATGTTGCCATACTACTCGCCATATAAGGCAGACGGCTCGTTGGCATCTGTGAATGATGGCTCGTGGAAGGGTATCAAAGAGAATCCGCTCGAATGGATTAAGAATAATCCCGTAAACTTCAAAAAATATAAGTTGCTCTCGACATTCTTTGCCGAGGCTACACCTATTGAGGGTTTGTCGTTGCGCTCGCAGTTGGCGGTGGACTATTCGCACACTACGGGCTTCGGTATGTCGTATCCGAGCTACTTGCCAAATCAAGGACAAGGCTCGGCATCGCGCTCTTCAACCGATGGAGGCTCGCTGACAGTTACCAATACGATAAACTATCGCTTCTCGAAGGATTATAAGCATAATTTCAATTTCCTCGTTGGTCAGGAGGGAATATCCTACCATTATGAAGCATTCAGCCTCTTGGCGCAAGGTCAGAATAACGACTTGCTGACAAATATATCTGCGGGAACGCGAGTAAGTTCGTGGAACGATACCACCGACTCGGACTATGGCTTCTTGTCATTCTTCGGTCGTGCAGAGTACAACTACGATAATCGCTACTTTGCCGAGATTGCGGCGCGTGCCGATGGCTCTTCGCGTTTCGGAAAGAATAACCGCTGGGCAGGTTTCTGGTCGTTGGGCTTTATGTGGAGTCTGCGTGACGAAGCATTTATGGAGTCTTCGCGCCGTTGGTTGACACACGCACAGATTTCGCTCTCGACAGGTACTTCGGGTAACTCTTCCATTCCAAACTATGAGCATTTGGCTCTCGTAGGCGGAGGTGTTAACTACGGAGGCGATGCAGGTATGGTCTTGCTGCAACCCGGTAACGATTCGCTCTCGTGGGAGAAACCTTGGACCTCGAACTTTGCTCTGCATTTCGGTTTCTGGCATCGTTTGACGGTCGATGTCGAGTTGTACTATAAGCGTACAACCGATATGCTGATGCAGGTGCCACTGCCATACTCGACTTCGGGCTTCGGATACAGATGGGATAATGTTGGTGCGATGGTGAATAAGGGAGTTGAGGTAAATCTCAACGGAACACTTATTCAGGCAAAGGATTTTGTTTGGAGTGTAAATGCCAACTTCTCGTACAATAATAACCGTATCACCGAACTCTACAATGGTGTACAGGAGTATGAGTTGGCAAATACCAACACGAAGCTCGTGGTTGGTCACCCACTCGGTGAGTTCTACATCAACCGCTACGCAGGTGTAAACCCTGCCAACGGAGATGCTTTGTGGTACACCAAAGATGGCGAGATTACAAACAAGTTGCGCGATGAGGATAAGGTGCTTATAGGTAAGAGTTACTTTGCACCTTGGCAGGGAGGTTTCGGAACGGCTTTGTCGTGGAAGGGGCTCTCGTTTAGTGCGCAGTTTGCATGGGTAGCAGATCGCTGGATGATAAACAACGACCGCTACTTCGATGAGTCGAATGGTCGCTTTATGTCGTACAACCAATCTGCTCGTCTGCTCGACCGCTGGAAGAAACCGGGCGATATTACCGATATCCCGCGTCACGGAGTATATACCGAGTTCGATAGTCGCTTGTTGGAGGATGCATCATTCCTTCGTTTGAAGAATGTAATGCTCTCGTATTCGTTCCCACAGGCATTGTTGCGCAAGAGCAAGGTATTCCAAGGCTTGCGTGTCTATGCACAGATACAAAATCCTCTAACCTTCACGAAATTCTCGGGATTAGATCCGGAAGGTACATCGAACATCTATCAGGCGCAGTACCCGATGGCTCGTCAATACACTTTCGGACTTGATATAACATTCTAACGGCTATGATGAAGAGTATAAGACAAAATATCAAAGTATGCGCTGTTGCGATTGTTGCACTTTTGATGGCGACATCGTGTTTGGATAAGTATCCGGGTAGCGCGATACAGACCGAAAAGTCGATGAAAACATATAATGATGCTATTCAAATCAATACGGGAATCTACGCATTGTTGAAGAGCTCATCTCTCTACACGGGCTATCTTACATTGTTGCCCGATATCCAGACCGATTTGGTGTATGCGATAGACGGATACAGCAATCAGATGGGAACATTCTGGTTGTGGCAAATACGCTCGACCACTTCGGAGTCGGAGGCGGTATATGCAGCACTCTACAATGTGATTTCCAACTGTAACTTCTTCCTCGAAAACATCGATGAGGTTAAGGCTAATACGATAGACGATAGGCAGCTCTCCGACCTTGACTATTTTACGGGCGAGGTCTATGTGGTGAGAGCGTTGGCATACTCGGAGTTGATAAAGTTGTATTGTAAGGCGTACGACCCAGCTACTGCAAAGAGCGAGATGGGCGTTGTGCTGCGTAAGTATTATTCGCAGGTTGAAGAGGCAAAACGCGCTTCGCTCTACGATTCGTATCAGTTCGTATTGGGCGATTTGGAGAAAGCAGAGGAGTTACTCGATAGCGAGTACGATGGCTATGGAAGTATCTACGCTACCAAGGCATTGGCAGAGGCGTTGCATGCACGCGTTGCACTTTATATGCAGGATTGGAAGACAGCAATCGACTATTCGACAAACCTTATCGAGAGCGATAGGTTTGCACTCTCTTCGGTTAATACCATGATATCGAGTACCGCATCTCACTTCCAGCATTTGTGGACAAACGATGAGGGTTGGGAGATTATCTGGCAGATAAACCTCACGCTGGAATCGTATGGCGGAATGCTCGGATCGCCATTCTTGGGCAGAAATACAGATAAGGTAAACTACTATCCCGATTATGTGCCGGCGCAATGGGTGTTGAATCTCTACGAGCAGAGCGACCTTCGTGATGATGCCTATTTCCGTAGCCTTCGCACGGGGCACTCGCATCAACTCTATTGGCCATTGTTGGTAAAGTACGAGGGTAATGCAAGTTTTATCAATGGTTATGCGCTCTACGAGGTTTCGATGCCGAAGCCGTTCCGTTTGGCAGAGCAGTATCTGATTCGTGCCGAGGCACATTGTCGTCAGAAGAACTACTCGGCAGCATCAAACGACCTTACAAAATTGCGCGAGAGCCGTTTTGTGTCGGGTAGAGGCACCATATCGCTCAATGCCGATAATTGGTTGGAAAATATCGCCAACGAACGAGTTCGCGAGTTGTATATGGAGGGACATCGCCTTCAAGATTTGAAGCGTTGGGGTAAGGATTACAACGATGGCAAGGGCTTCGAGCGTACTCCGCAGACCAACTCTTTGGCGGAGGGTAGTTCGATTAAGAAGTCGGCTGACGACTATATGTTTGTATGGCCTATT
>JAZQHQ010000002.1:0-7791 GCA_045540675.1 Alistipes sp.
CGAGAACGGTGTTGTAGGCTACGGTCTTGGTAAGGCATCGGAGGTTACATCGGCTATCGCGAAGGGTGTAGAGGATGCAAAGAAGAATTTGGTTAAGATCCCCGTAATCAACGGTACCATTCCTCACAAGCAGGAGATGCGTTTCGGTGGTTCGGAGGTTATGATTCGTCCGGCAGCTCCGGGTACAGGTATCATCGCCGGTGGTGCGATGCGTGCTGTATTGGAGTCGGTAGGTGTTAAGAATGTGCTTGCAAAGAGCAAGGGTTCATCTAACCCACACAACCTCGTTAAGGCTACCGTAGGTGCACTCTGCGAGTTGCGTGACGCTTACACAGTGGCACAGACTCGTGGTATCTCACTCAAACAAGTGTTTAACGGTTAATTTTTAAGGAAGAACTATGGCAACATTGAAGATTACACAGATTAAGAGCCGTATCGGTTCGACTGCACAGCAGTGCAAGAACCTCGATGCACTCGGACTTCACAGAATTAACCACACAGTAACTCACAGCGATTCGGCTATCATCTTGGGTATGTTGAACAAAGTGAAGCACTTGGTAAAGGTTGAGGTAGTAGAGGAGAAGGCTCCTGCAAAGAAGGCTGTAAAGGCTGAGGCACCTGCTGTTGAGGCAGTAGCAGAGGCTCCAAAGGCTGAGAAGAAGGCACCTGCAAAGAAGGCCCCTGCAAAGAAGGCTGAGGCAGCAGAGAAGGCTCCTGCAAAGAAGCCTGCCGCAAAGAAAGTAACAAAGACAAAGAAGGAGGAATAGTAAATGGAACTCAATAATCTTAAACCCGCAAAGGGTTCGACACACCACGATAAGCGTGTAGGCCGTGGTGCAGGTTCGGGACACGGAGGCTATTCGACTCGCGGTAACAAGGGTGCGCAGTCTCGTTCCGGATATTCGCAGAAGTTGGGCTTCGAGGGCGGTCAGATGCCATTGCAGCGCCGTCTTCCTAAGTTCGGTTTCACGAACTTGAAAAGAGTAGAGTTTAAGCCAATCAACCTTTCGACTCTCGATGCTCTCGCAGCAAAGAGCGGCGTTAAGGAGGTTAATATCGACACATTGGTAGCAGCAGGTTTTGTATCGGGCAGCGACCGTGTGAAGATTTTGGGTAATGGTGCATTGACCGTTGCATTAACCGTAACAGCTCACGCTTTCTCGAAGAGCGCAGAGGCTGCTATCGTTGCAGCGGGAGGTAGCATTGTAAAGTTGTAATAAACAGGCTAAAACCTAAATTTTTATGAAAAATTATCTGATTGTTGGTATTATCCTCTTGGTAGTAGTTGCCTTGATGTTTACCAATAAGAAGTTTTTGGAGACAGTCAAGAATATATTCAAGATCGAGGAGTTGCGTAAGCGTCTTGGTTACACCGCTCTCTTGGTTTTGGTATATCGCTTGGGCTGTTATGTAGTAATTCCGGGTATCGATCCAAACCTTTTGGGAGAGGGTTCGGGCTTGGCAAACCAGATGGACAGCAACAACCTTTTGGGCTTGCTTAACGTATTCTCTGGTGGTGCATTTGCCAATGCCGCAATCTTCGCGCTCGGAGTTATGCCGTACATTACCGCTTCGATTATCATTCAGCTGCTCGGTATGATGGTTCCTGCCGTTCAGAAGGTGATGAAAGAGGGTGAGAGCGGACGCCGCAAGATGAACAATTGGACACGCCTTTTGACTATCGGTGTGCTTGCATTGCAGGGACCTGCCTATGTGGCAAACCTCTACAATCAGCTTCCGGGAGAGGCCTTTGTCTTCGGTTCAAGCGTGCTGTTCACCATCTACGCAACCGTAATCCTCATCGCAGGTACAATGTTTGTGATGTGGCTCGGTGAGAAGATTACCGACAAGGGAATCGGAAATGGCGTATCGTTGATTATCATGATCGGTATCGTAGCACGCTTGCCACAAGCGTTGCTCGCTGAGTTGAGTGCTCGTTTGTCGACTTCGACAGGTTCGCTCATCATGATTATCGTAGAGTTGGTGTTGCTCTTCTTGGTATTTATGGCAACTATTGCAGTGGTACAGGCAGTCCGCAAGGTACCTGTACAGTATGCGAAGCGTATTATCGGTAACAAGCAGTATGGCGGTGTTCGTCAGTACATCCCGTTGAAGATGAATGCAGCAAATGTAATGCCTATCATCTTTGCACAGGCTCTGATGTTTATCCCAATGTTGTTTGCCAATGTAGCACCTAAGTTTGCCGGCGCATTCGCCGATATGACAGGTGTGTGGTACAACCTTACGCTCGCAGTGTTGGTAATCGCGTTTACTTTCTTCTATACTGCGATTATCATCAACCCTCAGCAGATGGCTGACGATATGAAGCGCAATGGCGGCTTTATCCCTGGCGTTAAGCCTGGTAAGGCAACCGTGCAGTATATCGACACCATTCTGACTCGAATTACCCTTCCGGGCTCAATCTTCCTTGCTATCGTGTCGATTTTGCCGGCACTTGCAATGAAGTTCTTGGGTATTCAGCAGGCGTTTGCATACTTCTTCGGAGGTACCTCGTTGCTGATTATGGTGGGTGTAGTTCTTGACACTCTGCAGCAGATAGAGAGCCACCTTTTGAATCGTCACTATGATGGTCTTATGAAGACCGGACGCATTCAGGGTCGCCACTAAAAAAGCCAATACATCGAGTTAGAAGATGATATATCTGAAAACAGAAGAAGAGATCGAGTTGCTCCGTGAGAACAACATTTTGGTAAGCAAGACGCTTGCCGAGGTTGGACGCCACATTAAACCGG
Organism: Alistipes sp.; assembly: GCA_045540675.1. Classification (GTDB taxonomy): domain Bacteria; phylum Bacteroidota; class Bacteroidia; order Bacteroidales; family Rikenellaceae; genus Alistipes. The sequence continues at coordinate 2,754 of JAZQHQ010000002.1, forward strand.
GCGTAACCACGAAGCAGTTGGATAGAATTATCGAAGATTTTATCCGTTCAAACGGTGCAACTCCGGCTTTTCTTGGATACCAAGGCTATCCTGCTTCGGCTTGTATTTCGATAAACGAGCAGGTGGTACACGGTATTCCTTCGGACAACATCGTAATAAAGGAGGGTGATATAGTATCAGTCGATGTAGGTACATTTATGAAGGGGTTTGTGGGTGATTCGGCATATACGTTTGCCGTAGGCGAGGTGTCGGCAGAGGCTCGACAACTTATGGAAGTCACCAAAGAGGCTCTTTATAGAGGTACAGCACAGGCGAAGGCTGGAAATCGCGTAGGCGATATTTCGGCAGCTGTGCAAGACTACGCCGAGAGTTTCGGTTACGGCGTAGTGCGCGAATTGGAAGGACACGGACTGGGTCGAAAGATGCACGAAGAGCCGGGGGTGCCCAATTACGGTTTGCGAGGCAGAGGTCCCTTGTTGAAGGAGGGAATGGTCATCTGCATAGAACCGATGATTACGATGGGAACGAGAGCGGTGGTGTTTGAGCGTGATGGCTGGACAGTTAGAACGCGCGACAGAAAGCCTGCGGCACACTACGAGTTTGCTGTGGCAATCCGCAAAGATGGTCCCGATGTGCTTACAGATTTTAGTATTATCGAAAATTCACTTGGGTAGAGGGTCCATACGAGAGGCGGAGAGTTTAATAAGAAGGCGCGTAGCGCGGCTTGAAGCACTTGTTAAGGCGTGATACCTGTTAAAAAAGCGAAAACTCAAAATGGCAAAACAGACTGCTATTGAAAGGGACGGAACTGTAACCGAGGCGTTGTCGAATGCAATGTTTCGAGTAGAGTTGGATAACGGACATGTTATCACCGCCCACATCTCCGGAAAGATGCGTCAGCACTACATCAAGATTCTTCCGGGAGATAAAGTAAAAGTGGAGATGACACCTTACGATTTGAGTAAGGGTCGTATATCCTTTAGGTACAAATAACAAAAAGATTGCTTGAAAGATTATGAAAGTAAAAGCATCAATCAAGAAAAGAAGCGAGGATTGCAAGATTGTTCGTCGCAAGGGTAAGCTCTATGTGATTTGCAAGAAGAATCCTAAGTTCAAAATGCGCCAAGGGTAAATAACGATTAACAAACAAAGAAAAAGAGAGATTTATGGCACGTATAGTCGGTGTAGATTTACCAAAGAATAAGCGAGGCGAGATTGGCTTGACCTATATTTATGGTATTGGTCGCAGCACAGCTCAGAAGATCCTCGACAAGTGTGGCATTAGCTACGACACAAAGGTAGATGAGTGGACAGATGAGCAGGTCGGAGCAATCCGTGCAGCTATCGCCGAGATGGATATCAAGGTTGAGGGAGAGGCTCGTTCGCTCGTACAGTTGAACATCAAGCGATTGATGGATATCGGTTGCTACCGTGGAATCCGTCATCGTATCGGTCTTCCGGTTCGTGGACAGAGCACAAAGAACAATGCTCGTACACGCAAGGGTAAGAAGAAGACCGTTGCAAATAAGAAGAAGGCAACTAAGTAATAGTGAAGAATTATGGCAAAGAAAACACAATCAGTTAAGAAGAAGGTCGTTAAGGTTGGTGCGAATGGTATGGCTTTCGTACACTCTACCTACAACAATGTCATCATTACCATCACTAACAAGGTTGGTGAGGTTATCAGCTGGTCATCGGCCGGTAAGATGGGCTTCCGTGGTTCGAAGAAGAACACCCCTTATGCAGCGCAGACCGCAGCAGCAGATTGCGCAAAGGTTGCCTTTGATATGGGATTGCGTAAGGTTAAGGTTTATGTGAAGGGTCCGGGACAGGGTCGTGAGAGTGCAGTACGCACAATTCACGGTGCAGGTATCGAGGTTACCGAGATTATCGATGTAACTCCACTGCCACACAATGGTTGCCGTGCTCCTAACCGCCGCCGTGTATAATTTGTAGGTAGGCGAATAAAGAGAATCACTGAAAAACTTAATCTATTAAAAAAAGTAAAGAACAATGGGAAAGTATATAGGACCAAAAACTCGAATCGCCCGCCGCTTTGGTGAGGCAATTTATGGTGCCGACAAGTCGCTCGACAAGCGCAATGTACCACCGGGACAGCACGGTCTTGCACGCAAGCGTAAGAAGGTTTCGGAGTATGGCGTACAGTTGAGCGAGAAGCAGAAGGCAAAGTACACCTACGGTTTGTTGGAGAAGCAGTTTGCTCGTACTTACGATGCAGCTGCCCGTATGGGTGGTATTACCGGTGAGAACTTGTTGAAGTTGTTGGAGTGCCGTTTGGACAATGTAGTATATCGTCTTGGCATCGCTCCAACTCGTGCAGCAGCGCGTCAGTTGGTATCGCACCGTCACATCTGTGTTAATGGTAATGTTGTAAATATTCCATCGTATTCGTTGCGTGTAGGCGATGTAGTGTCGGTACGCGAGAAGTCGAAGACATTGGAGGTTATCACCGAGTCATTGCTTGGCACAAACCACAGCCGCTACGCATGGTTGGAGTGGGATGGTGCTTCGATGAGCGGAAAGTTCTTGGCTCGTCCGGAGCGTGAGGAGATTCCAGAGAATATCAAGGAGCAGTTGATCGTCGAGTTGTACTCTAAATAGTAACTAATAACACAGAATAAATTATGGCAATTTTAGCATTTCAAAGACCCGAGAAGGTAATCGTAGTAGAATCGACAGCATCGTTCGGAAAGTTTGAGTTTCGTCCGTTGGAGCCAGGTTATGCGATGACCATCGGTAATGCTTTGCGCCGTGTGTTGCTCTCATCGTTGGAGGGTTACGCAATTACAACCGTAAAGGTTGACGGCGTTGACCACGAGTTTGCCGCTATTCCGGGCGTAATGGAGGATATGTTGAATATCGTCTTGAATCTCAAACAGATTCGCTTCATTCGCACCGTCGAGAATCAGGACTTCGAGAAGGCAACAATCAATGTTGCCGGTGTAACCGAGCTCACAGCGGGCTATATCTCGAACTTCTTGAACTCGTTCAAGGTTCTCAATCCGGAGTTGGTAATTTGCCACCTCGCACCTGGAACAAAGATGCAGCTTACTATCACTATTGGTAAGGGACGCGGTTATGTACCGGCAGAGGAGAATGCACCGGAGAATGCAGAGTTTGGTTTGTTGCCAATCGATTCGATTCACACTCCAATCGTGAATGTAAAGTATTCGCGTGAGGACTATCGTGTCGAGCAGCGTACCGACTATGAGAAGTTGAACCTTGAGATTACAACTGATGGCTCTATCAAGCCTAAGGAGGCGTTGAAGGAGGCTGCGAAGATTCTTATCCAGCACTTTATGCTCTTCTCTGACGAGAAGATGACACTCAATCTCGATGAGGTATCTTCGGAGGTTGAGTTGAACGAGCCGGAGTTGCATATGCGTCAACTTCTCAAAACGAAGTTGGTGGACAAGGATTTGAGTGTTCGCGCTCTCAACTGTCTTAAAGCAGCCGAGGTAGAGACCATTGGAGATTTGGTAAAGCTCAATCGCAATGACCTTCTCAAATTCCGTAACTTTGGTAAGAAGTCGCTCACAGAGCTCGATGCTTTGTTGGCATCTCTCGACTTGAAGTTCGGAATGGATGTATCAATTTACAAACTTGATAAAGAATAATTATGAGACACAATAAGAATTTCAACCATCTTGGCCGTCAGGCGGGACACCGTAAGGCGATGTTGTCGAACATGGCATCGTCCCTTATTCTCCACAAGCGCATCGAGACCACCGTGGCAAAGGCAAAGGCTGTTCGTCAGTTCATCGAGCCACTCGTAACTCGTTCGAAGGAGGATACAACCCACTCGCGCCGTATCGTATTCTCGTACCTCAAACAGAAGGAGGCAGTTACCGAGTTGTTCCGTACAATCGCTCCAAAGATTGCAGAGCGTCCGGGCGGTTACACTCGTATTTTGAAGACAGGATTCCGTCTTGGTGACGGTGCCGATATGTGTATCATCGAATTCGTTGATTTCAACGAGGCATACACTCTCGGTGTAACTCCTGCCGCAGCTCCTGCCGCAGAGGCAAAGCCAAAGACTCGCCGTTCACGCGCGAAGAAGGCTACCGATGCAGTTGAGGACGCAACAGTAGTAAAGGCTCCAAAGGCAAAGGCTCCAAAGGCTGCTGCAACTAAGGCTTCTGCTGCTAAGGTTGCGAAGAAGACTAATGTCGGCAAAAAAATGTAAAAATCGATTTTAAGGAGCATTTGCTTCCTTATCTTCAAATTCAGAGGTGGTCACATACGCTCAGTATGCTCCCACCTCTGTCTTTTTTGATGGCGTTGCAACTATCTCCTTAAAATCAATTTTCAACCATTCTGATTGGCTCTTTTTGAGTCGCACTACGATAATCCGCTTGCTCACATACGCTTAAGTATGCTGCGCAAGCGGATTTCTTGTGCGCCTTACTCTCATCTACTTAAAATGTCTTTTTTATGAAGGTTTTGGGTGGCTCTACGATAGCGCGATTGCTTACATACGCTAAGTATGCTGCGGGGTGGGTTTAACTATGTTTTCTTCCTTCTTGCAAGGCATAGCGTAAATAGATTTACCCTCTGCTCTTGCTTCGTGCGTCAGTTCTTGTTTGCCTTGCATTTATCAGCCTAAAAGACAGTTTTTAGGTTGCTGCTTGTGAGGCTGTTTTTCCGCTCACATTGCGGACTCGCTTTTGCGTTTGGCGCAAAATTTCCTCACTCAAAATGAATTTTTGTGGTGGTTTCACAATACGCTTAGTATGCTCCCACCTCTGTCTTTTTTGATGGCGTTGCAACTATCTCCTTACAATCAATTTTTTCGGTGGTTATTTGTAAGGATCTCTTTTGCAAACTTTGAAATACCTCTTGTTGTAAAACTACTAATAAAACAGAGTGTGTCCAAAATGAAGTGACCCCAAAAGTTTGGACAAAAAACTTTTGGGGTTTCTTTATGCGCAAAAAACACGATTACGGAGCATTGCTCAAATATATGAGGATGCTCGAAGAAGGTCATTCTGTTCGTTACCTTCACTTGAAGTATGGG
>JAZQHQ010000003.1:0-9604 GCA_045540675.1 Alistipes sp.
ATGCTAACCGCGAGGGTAAGTTGGAGTATGTATGGGCTACATCGTGGGGCGTTTCGACTCGTTTGATGGGTGCATTGATTATGGCTCACTCGGACAATAACGGTTTGGTATTGCCTCCGAAGTTGGCACCTACACAGGTTGTTATCGTTCCTATCTACAAGGGCGAGGAGCAGTTGGCAGCAGCGCGTGTTAAGATGAACGAGATTGCTGATGCGTTGAAGGCAAAGGGCGTGCGTGTAAAGGTTGATGACCGCGATAATGTTCGTGCGGGCTTTAAGTTTGCAGAGTATGAGTTGAAGGGTGTACCGGTACGCCTTGCACTCGGTCAGCGCGACCTCGCAAATGGCACTATCGAGTTGGCTCGCCGTGATACCTTGACCAAGGAGACAGTATCGCAGGAGGGTATTGTAGATTATATCGTAAACTTGCTTGACGAGCAGCAGAAAAACATCTTCCAGAAGGCTCTCGACTATCGCAACTCGATGATTACCAAGGTTGATACTTGGGAGGAGTTCGTTGAGGTGTTGAACAACAAGGGCGGCTTTATCTCGGCACATTGGGACGGAACACCTGAGACCGAGCAGGCTATCAAAGATGCCACGAAGGCAACTATCCGTTGTATTCCTCTCGATGTTGAGCCTGAGGAGGGTAAGTGTATTTTTACCGGCAAGCCATCGCCTTATCGCGTATTGTTCGCAAAGAGTTACTAATATGAAGCGCATTGCGATAATTATTGCACTATTTTGCCTTACTTTGCCCGCAGTGGCAAAGCCAAAGGCGGAGATTAAGAGCCAATGGCGAGGTGCGCGTGTCGCTTACCTTGGCGACTCCATCACCGATAAGCGTCAGGTTGAGAAGGGGCAGAACGATACCTATTGGGTATATCTCGAATCGTTGCTCGGTATCGAACCCTATGTCTATGGCATCAGTGGCAATCAGTGGTCACATATTCCGAAGCAGACCGATAAACTTATCAAGGAGCATGGTCAAGATGTCGATGCCATAATAATTTTAGTAGGCACTAACGACTATAATGCTAATGTACCTCTCGGAGAGTGGTTTTCGGAGAAGGTTGTAGAGGTTGAGGTTACGGGACCAAAAGGCTCAAAGTCGGGGGTGATGGCGCAACGCAAGAAGCGTACTATCATTATGGATAACAACACGGTGCGTGGTCGTATCAATATCGCAATGGCGAAGTTGAAGAAGGCGTATCCTACAAAGCAGATTATTCTGCTCACATCGATACATCGTGGCGATGCTTTACTCTCGGATAGAAATGTACAACCCAATGAACTATATGCCAATGGTATAGGCGAGTATATCGATGCCTATGTCAATGTCGTGAAGGAGGCGGGTAATGTGTGGGCAGTGCCTGTGATAGATTTGAACGCTATCTGCGGATTGTACCCTTTGGAGGAGTCGAATGGATTGTATTGGCGCAAGCCTTTGCTCGAAAAGAGTGCAAAGTCGGGAAGGAATAGAATAGACCGCCTGCATCCGAATAGTGCAGGACATCTGCGTATGGCACAGAGTTTGGCGTACCAGCTGTTGCGATACCCCGCGAAACTCGACTAATATATATATAGATGTAGTTATGACAGATCAGCGAACAAAAAAAATATACCGAGTTACCATGCTCGGTATGTTTGTCAATATCGCGCTCTTCATCTTCAAACTCGTAGCAGGTATTGTGGGAAGAAGTGGTGCGATGATTGCTGATGCTGTACACTCGGCATCGGATTTCGCTACCGATATCGTTGTCCTTGCTTTTGTCCGTATCAGTGCAAAACCACGCGATGATGACCACAATTGGGGGCACGGAAAGTATGAAACTCTCGCCTCGTTGATTATCGGTGTGGCATTATTTGCCGTAGGTGTTGAGATTTTGGTTGATAGTGCCGAGAAAATATCTGCGGTACTTGTAGGAGAGGAGATACCTCGTCCCGGACTTATTGCAATAATTGCCGCGGCGGCATCTATTGTAGTAAAAGAGGCTCTCTATCAATATACAATGCGTGTAGGTCGCAAGTTGGACAGTCCTTCGGTGATAGCGAATGCGTGGCACCACCGCAGCGATGCGCTCTCTTCGGTTGGAGCATTGCTGGGTATCGGTGCAGCCTATTTCCTTGGAGAGAAGTGGCGTATTGCCGACCCGATAGCGGCGATTGTAGTTGCGGCATTGATTATCAAAGTGGCGTACGACCTCTGCCGTACAGCCCTTGCCGAACTGCTCGAAAAGAGCTTGTCGCGAGATGTTGAAGATGAGATACTCTCCATTATTGCTACAACCCCCAATGTTTATAAACCGCACAATCTCCGCACGCGCCGCATAGGCTCCAATATCGCTATCGAGGTACATATTCGTGTAGATGGAGCGATGACCGTCTTCGAATCGCATGAAATATCGAAAGTTATAGAGCAATCACTGCGTGCTCGTTTTGGCGATAAAACAGCCGTTGCAATTCATATTGAACCTCTTAAATAGAATATATTGTATTCATAAGTGCGTTATTTCACCGCGCTGTTTGGTCAATTCACCGCTCGGATAAATTTGCAGTTGTAGTGCCGAAAATGCTATTAGAGTGCATTCTCGGCACTATTTTTGTACATTTTTTTACGATATGCGGTATTTGGAGAGTAGTTGTGGCGATTTGGAGGTTTAATGAAAACTGCGTACCTTGCAGTCGTGAAAGTAGTCCTTTTTGGAGAGTTTTTACATAAAATTATAACGCGAAGTTTAACTAAAAAATTATTGCCTATCGACTGAAATCTACTCTTTGAACTATTTTAGAAAGGAAAGAGTATGAAGAGTACAATGTTAAGCGATCAGACTCTGTTGGAGATGTATCAACAGGGTAATCGTGAAGCCGTTTCTCAACTTTTGGAACGCCACACACGCCGAGTACGCGATTATGTTCGTATGATGGTGAAGGATAATGATGTGGCAGATGATTTGACACAAGAGGTGCTTATTAAAGTTGTGAAGGTGTTAGACGAAGGTCGCTATACCGACAAAGGTCGATTCTTACCTTGGGTATTGCGTATAGCACACAATAGAGTATTGGATTACTTTCGTGCGCAGAAGCAGGTTAAGACCGTGAATGAGTCGAGTAGTGGTTTCGATATTCTGGGCAGTAAGAACTTTGCAGAGCCTTCGATAGAGGATAAACTTGTGTCGGAGCAACAAGCTGAGGAGGTGCGTATGTTGATAGAAAAACTACCTGCCGAACAACGCGAAGTTGTTAAGATGCGTTACTACGAAGGATTGAGTTTCAAGGAGATAGCAGAGCATACAGGAGTGAGTATCAATACGGCACTCGGCCGTATGAGATATGCCCTGATAAATATGCGCCAACTCATAAAAGAGAAAAATTTGGTTCTTTGCTAAAATAAAATACTCGCCATCATCGTTATATAGGTGAAAATCTATAAAACATTCGCCTATGGAGCAGTTGGACAATCGAGTATTACACCATGTCTGCGAAGAGGACCTGTTTCTATCGCAAGTAATTTGCGGAGATGCGGAACTACTCTATCTTGATTCGTTCTTACAGACGGTCTTCAATTCGGAGGCATAAGAGGGTTAATTTGTGGGAGGGGGCTTTTGCCCCCTTTTTTTAGCTAAAAAAACTCTCGTCTTTCGTCTTTTGTCTTTCGTCTTTTTATTATCTTTGCAGAAGAGAAAATTAAAATAAAATAGATATGAGCAGTTTTTCAGAACTTAAAGCTGTTGTTGAGCAGGCGTGGGAAAATCGCGAAATGCTTGAACAAGAGGAGGTACGCGCAGTAATTCGTGCTGTTGTCGAGGCGGTTGATAAGGGCGAGTTGCGCTGTGCCGAACCAATAAATCTCGAAAATAGCGAGTGGCAGGTGAATGAGTGGGTTAAGAAGGCTATTATTATGTACTTCCCGATTCAGAAGATGCGCACAATGCGTGCCGGAGAGTTGGAGTGGTACGACAAAATCGACCTCAAACACGACTACGAGAAACTTGGCGTGCGCGTAGTTCCACATGCAATGGCTCGCTACGGAGCATATATCTCGGCAGGTGCGGTACTGATGCCTTCGTATGTGAATATAGGTGCTTATGTCGATACGGGTACTATGGTCGATACTTGGGCAACCGTTGGCTCGTGCGCACAGATTGGTAAGAATGTCCATCTTTCGGGTGGAGTCGGCATCGGTGGCGTGTTGGAGCCTGTGCAGGCTGCTCCCGTGATTGTTGAGGATAACTGCTTTATCGGCTCGCGTGCTATTATCGTTGAGGGTGCGCATATCTGCCGTGAGGCTGTTATCGGCTCGAATACCGTTATTACCGGCTCAACACACATTATTGATGTGACGGGCGAAGAGCCTGTAACCTATAAGGGTTATGTTCCGGCGCGTTCGGTCGTAATTCCAGGCACATACCCAAAGAAATTCCCTGCGGGAGAGTTTAATGTGGCTTGCGCCTTGATTATCGGTAAACGCAAGGAGTCCACCGACAAAAAGACGACACTTAACGATGCATTGCGTGACTTCGGAGTCCAAGCGTAAAAATCGTTCTGATGAGTTCTTTTTATATGTATATCAATATACCTTTAATTGTCAATTATCAATTATCAATTGTCAATTATTAAAATGATTTATCATTTTTCTATAACCTCCTCGACCAACGATGATGCTCGTGACGAGAAATATCGCGAGGGTGATGTCGTATTGGCAGATTTTCAAACGGCAGGGCGTGGGCAGCGTGGGCATGAGTGGCATAGCCGAAAGGGTGAGAATTTGACCTTTTCGGTGGTGTTGGAGCCAACATTTGTCCCCATCGCCGAGCAGTTTGCGGTATCGGAGGTGGTAGCGTTGTCGTTGGTGGATATGCTTGCCGAGTATGGTATTGAGGCGAGGATAAAGTGGACAAACGATATATATGTCGGCGACAGGAAGTTGGTAGGCATACTTATTGAGCATTCGCTTGCTGCGGCAACTCTGCGCCGTACGATTGTAGGCATCGGTATAAATGTCAATCAAACGGAGTTTGACGCATCGTTACCTAACCCCGTTTCGATGGCACAACTACTTGGTAGAGAGTTGAACGCGGAGGAGGTATTGCAACGCTTTTTGGTGCATTTGCAGCGCAACTACGAGGTATTGCGTGAAATGCAAAATTCTCTACATCAGAGGTATAATGAGCTACTATATCGTTTAGGCGAATTTCACACATACGCATTGCCGAATGGCGAGAGGTTTGAAGCCAAAATTCTCGGCACTGCTCCATCGGGAGCATTACGCCTCGAAAATGAAGCGGGCGAAATAAAAGATTATTTGTTCAAAGAGGTCGAATTTATAATTATTTAACTATCTTTGCAGAAAGCAAACAACTAAAAACTATTATAACTATGTCAAACATTCCTGCTGAATTGAAGTATTCGAATGACCACGAGTGGTGTCGAGTAGATGGCGAGTTCGCCTATGTTGGTATTACCGATTTCGCACAGAGCGAGTTGGGCGATATTGTATTTGTTGATATCCAAAGCGAGGGCGAAACCCTTGTAGCGGGCGATATCTTCGGAACTATCGAGGCCGTAAAGACCGTTTCGGACGCCTTCACTCCTGTTTCGGGTGAGGTTGTAGAGGTAAATCCTGCAATCGATGCAGACCCTGCACTCGTAAATAAAGATCCATACGGAGAGGGTTGGATGGTTAAGATTAAGATGTCGGCTCCGGAGGAGGTTGATGCTTTGTTGACAGCCGAGCAGTATGCCGAATTTATCGCAAAATAAGAGAGCGAATTTCCGAAAATGTAGAGAAGGTCTGCAAATGTGCAGACTTTCTCTTTGTTTTTATAAAAAATAGTTACTAACTTTGTGTAAGATACAAAGGAGAATAAAAACAACTAACAAAAAACTATAACTATGAGAAAACTCTTTCTTTCACTGATTTTATCACTATTCGTACTCTTCGCATACGCAGAGGGGATCTCGAACTATAAGGAGCTCCTTGCTTTTGCGAAAGCGGTAAATAAGGAGGCAGACTTGTCGGTATGGCAAAACGAAAAGGGTGTTGTTTGCCTGAAAGCCGATATCGACATGAAGAAGGGTAAGAAGTTCCCTACGATGGAAAAATTCGATGGCAAGTTCGATGGTTGCGGACATAAACTCTACAATTGGACGGCAAAATCATCGCTCTTCGGCACGCTCGAAACCAAAGCGGTTGTGCAAAACCTGATTATCGATGCTTCGTGTCATCTTACGGTAAAGTCGGCTTATAATGAAGAGCCTGAGTATGTGGCATATATTGCGAAAATAAATCGTGGATATATCCTCAACTGTATAAATCACGGTACGGTGGAGCACATCGGCGAAGAGGCTAATAAGATGATTATGATTGGCTCCATTGCAGCCTGCAATTTCAATGTTGTGTACAAGTGTATGAATACGGGAAATGTATCATCGCGCACCAACTTCTCAAACACCGCAGGCGGTAAGGGTATCCGTTTAGGAGGTCTTATCGGTTCGTGCTACAATAAGAAACTCGTTAGCGGAACGACTGTTTCTCGTTGTGTGAATCTCGGAAATGTTTCGTATATGGGTGATTTTCCGAACAATAATATCGGAGGTATTGCCGGTGAAACATATCGTTCGATCGTAAAGTATTGCGTTAATCGCGGAAGTGTCGTGGCAGTAGGAATGCCATTCTCCGGCAAGACAAGACCTGCAACTCGTGCAGGAGGTATTACCGGATGGGCAAATGCCGATGTTATCTGTTGCGACAACTTTGGTGTAGTCGCAGTGTCGGGTATGCATCAATCTACTGTTGGCGGTATTGTTGCTCGCCCAAACAATGTACTTACGATGGTAAATTGCGTGAATTATGCTAAACTCTCTACCAATACATCGAATAAGGCTGTTATAGGTGGTATTTTTGGCGAGGACATACAGCCAATTCATGTTAGCCACTGCTACAACTATGGTGAGGTCACTAATGAAGGTGCTACGAATTCTGCATGGTGTGGAGGTATTGGAGGAACGATTGCTTTGCGCAAGGGCGTGAAGGTTGGAACATTTATTCGTGATTGTACGAACCATGGAGTTGTTACAAACAAGTCGTCACATAAAAATAGTGCTACCGGAGGAATTATAGCCTCTTGTTCGGGAAGAGTGACAAATGAAGAGCCTGTTAATGTAACTATCTACGATTGCGGCAATGCGGGAAAAATCTCGGGTCAGACCGGCAACTCTCGCGAAATTGTCGGTTGGTCGAAATATACCGAAGTTAAAGGTGAGAGATATGATGACTTTGCGAAGGTTGTGAAGCCATTGAGCGATGGCACTAATATCTTTGGTCGCGTAATCGATACAACGGGTATGCCGGTTGCAGATGTTGTTGTCAGTGATGGCGAGCAGAGTGTTAAAACCGATGTTAATGGCGAATACGCCATGAAGAGCAATATGGCAAAGAGTCGCTTTGTGACGATATCCGTACCGGCAGATTATGAGATGCCGTTGCGCGACAATCGTCCTCAATTCTTCCGCCGAGTGCCTCGTTACAGCGCAGCCGTGCGTGCAGATTTCGTCTTGAAGAAGCGTGACAATCCGACCGATGAGTTTATGCTGGTGATGATTGGCGACCCTCAGACTCGTGGATTGAAATTCGATCAGGCAACCGAGCGATTCCGCGATATTATTCTTCCTGATATTGCTGCTTTGAATAAGCGAGATAATCGCGAGATATATGCTATCAATCTGGGTGACCTTGTCTATAACAATATGAACTCGTATGATGATTATGTAGATGTACTTACCACAGCCACAGTGCCTATGATTAGTGTTATCGGTAATCACGACTACGACCAGCGTACCCTTTTCGAAACAGAGTTGGGAACGCCATATTTTGAGTCGTATCTCGCGCCATTGAACTACTCGTTCAATATCGGAAAGATGCACTTTGTCGTAGTGAACGACATTCTTTACAATCGCGCTACCGACCGACATAAGTACAAGACCGGTCTTGAAGCTTACACCTATAAGTGGTTGGAGAATGATTTGAAACATGTTTCGAAGGAGACTACCATCGTACTTTGCAGTCATGCTCCTCTCTTCAAGTGGCGAGGCACAACAAAGTACGAAAAGTTCCATAACTACAAGAAGTATAGCGCATTGCTCTCGCAATACAAGAAGGTCTATGCGTGGGCTGGTCATACGCATCAGAATTATAGCTACGACTATGCCAAGGCTCCTGCGAAGTACAGCGCCCTCAAAAATATCGAGTCTATTATCGTAGCTCGTTGTTTGGGACAGATTCGCCTCAATCGTGAATTGAATGTCGATGGTACACCTAACGGCTATATGGTTGTTGATGTAAAGGGCGACAAGATGGAGTGGAAGTACAAGACGGTGGATATGGGCATTGATTATCAAATCCGAGCCTACTCGCCAAATCGCACCGATAGCGAATATGTTAAGGCTATTATCTGGAATCACTCGCCTGAAACATGGACAACACCTGAATGGTGGGAGAATGGCGTAAAGGTTGCCGATATGGAGGTATCGAAGAATGAGTATGACCTCGACTACTTGAAGATCTATGCTGAGCATAACACCGAGAAACTCGGCAAGACCGAGCGCAAATACTCCAAGCCTCATAAAGTTCCGTTCTACTTCCGCGTGAAGCCGAGCGAGGGCATTCGTGCAGGTGAAATCCGCGTTACCGACCAGTTTGGAAATACCTACACCCAGCAGGTGCAGTGGTAGGAGGTTAGGCTTATGGCGAAATGAGGGTGCGTTTTTCGAGGCGCGCCCTTTTTTTGTGTTGAAATAAGGTCTGTTTGGCGTATAAATTGCACCTCGCAAGGGTGAAGTAATTAGGGTATTAACAATAAAAAACACAGACCTATGAAAAACACAACATTATGTATTTTTTCGGTGCTTGGAGGTATTGTGCTTGGCTCGGCCGTTGCACTTGCATTAGCACCCAAGACGGGAGAGGAGATGCGCGGTTTTGTGCGCAATTTTTTGAACGATGAGATTGACAAGTGGCGTGCAGCCTACAAAGACGCGATGCCGACTTGTGATTGCGAGAAAAAATAGCCTAATCCCCTATGCGCGAGAGATACTCCTACTTTACCGCTCTCATTATCGTAGTTATGGCGGGCTTGGCGGCTGCATTGCTCTTCGTTATAGCGTTGGTGCTGTGGCTGGCGGAACTTATGGGTTCAATAATCTATCCTTGCCTTCTCGTGGGGCTATTTTTCGCTTTTATAGCCTTTCTGCTATACAAATTATCGTTGCGCGATATTATGCGCGAGCTGCATGAGCGTATCGATATCATCTATGATGTCACGAAGAGCGTGCGCGATGGGGTGGAGTGGGTTATGAAGCTTCTGTTTCGTTAGAAAAAAGAAGGCTGTCGCGACATCTCTGTCGGACAGCCTTCCCCCTTTATTACCAATATACTAAAAACAGTAAGAATGGTCTAATAGATCACAAAGTCATCACCTTCGCTTCCGAAACCCGGAAGGAGTGCACTATCTCCGTAGCCGCCCTCAACAGCTACCTCGAAAATCTCAAATTCTGGTCTTAAATACTTTTTCATAGTTGTATTGCTGTTAAAGGTTAATTATTCT
>JAZQHQ010000004.1:0-7191 GCA_045540675.1 Alistipes sp.
TAAGACCGCTTGGCCTCCGACTTGCTCGATGAGTTCCTCCTCCGAAGCCGCATATACAGCCTCAGCCGAGCCGAAACACTCTACAAGATGAACGGCCCCTCGTACCCCCAGATGCGGCACAAAACTCAACGCAATACTCTCCAGCAGCATTTTTCTTAAATATTTCTAAACTATACGCTTTTGCAGGGTTTTTGTTGTGCAAAAAGGCATTTTCGTGCGCAACAAACGATGTAAAGTTAGTAATTTTTACGAAAATGCAGGAAAAAATCTAATACAAGTAACAAACATTACCTACAAAATGGTTATCGCCTACCATAAAACAGATATTTTGACAAAATAATTAAAAAAAATCGTATATTTGTAGTTGAATTGCGAAATACGCAATTTCTTGATGGCATTTAGGCTATTGGTTTGCAACGAAAACGACCAATTTTGATAGCAAACACACCAATAGGCACGATGAATGCCCTCGCTGTATGGCGTGGGTTGTGCTTATGTGTTTGTAGGTGCTTGGTCGTACCTCGTTGCTATAAGTCCAATCCACGTTTCTCTTTTTTAAGTTAAACGATTGTCATCCTAAAACAACGGCTCTTAATGTTTAACTTAAATCACAATACAATGAGAAAATTTTTCGTATTGATGTTGCTATGCGCAACAATGGCAGGATTGGTTTCTTGCCAAAAAGAAGAGACTGGCATTAAAATCAACCAACGTGCCTACACGTTATACTCCGATGACGTTGGGACAATTGATGCTATAGGACTACCCGACGATGCAATTTGGTCATCTGAAAATGAATGGGTTGCGACTGCTGAAGGTAAAAACATATCTTCAGGCAAAGTCGGAACTACAACATTAAGTTTCGATGGTCACAGCATATCGGCAACCATAAAACCTCGATATTCATTATATACTGAACCCGATATGTCGTGGGGATGTAGCGCTAATAGCATAATATCAAAGTATGGACAACCATTCTCAAAGACTGATGAAGTTTTATTATACGAGTCTAACAACCCTGCCGCTCCTTATACTATGTATATGTTCGACGAGACAGGATTGTCGAGTTGCGCAACTTTGGTTAAATTTAGTTATGGAGAGAAATTGGTGGACTTTTTAGGAGAGCGCTATGTGTTCTTCTCTGTTGATACAGAGGATTATACCGCCGATTTTGCCCACTGCTATGGCACAAAACAAGACCCACAGATTGACATTGTTGGACAAATGGCTTTTAGTTCATCAATCGGGGGCATACTTGTTATGTATATTCCTAACACCTCCAATAGAACTCGAAGTATTGAGATGGTAGATTATATTGATATTATGAAAAAAATGTTAAACGATAACTAACAAACCATTAGTAACATAACGAGAGAGGTTGTTTTGACCTCTCTCGTATTTATCAAACAAGCCTTAAGAAGAAACAGAATCCTATATTTCTTCTCTTTTCCAAGCCACAAGCGCAATATTTATAGAAAAATGCAGGAATCTTGGCCCGAAGTTTTGGCAAATTAATATTTTTTTGTACATTTGCACTCCGAAAGAGGGTATATCCTCAACACGATGGTCCGATGGATGAGTGGTTTAGTCACCGGTCTGCAAAACCGTCTACAGCGGTTCGAATCCGCTTCGGACCTCACCAAAACAGCGTTAGAAACACTTCTGACGCTGTTTTTCTTTTGTTTTGTACGGCATTTGTACGGCAACGGTCATATAGATGTAATATCACAAATAAATGTAACTATATTATCTCTAATAGTATCCCCTAACTCATAGATTGGAACTTGTTGTTTGGTATAGGGTTTGTTTTCATAATAGCAAAACAGATTCTATGTCAAAATACTTTATTTCTATATTAGCATTTTGCTCTCCACTCTACATATCGGCACAAACAACCGAGAAAAACTTTTCGCTGGAAGAGGTTTTAATTATGGCGCGCGAGCGAAACCTTTCGCTTGTTATTGCCCGCGAAGGAATTACTACGGCTAATGCAGAGAGGCAGGAATTAAATTCACTGTGGTATCCTACACTTGCCGTTACAGGTGAATACGCTCACAGCTTTACCGAAATAGCTGCCGTCACAACCGTAGGCAAGATTGGTAACGAACTTCTTGACAACATTGCACCAGCCTTGAGTGGCAATCCTGTCATTGAAGATGTGTTGAATGGTATCGGCAAGAGTCAGCTTCGCATTCCGATAATGCCTCGCAATACTGCCGAGGTGGGTGCAGAGTTGGCTTGGGTAGTATTTAGTGGTGGTCGCAGGATTGCGGCTTCACGTATTGCCGATAGGGTACTTTCGGTAGCAAACGAACAATATAACGCTACCGAGAATGGAGTTATACTTGCCGTTGCTGAGGCTTATTGGAGATTGGCTCTTGCACGACAACTTACGGATGTAAGACGTAGTGCTCTTGCACTTCATAGCGAGCACTTGCGTCAGGCTCGAAGACTTGAAGAGGAGGGCATGATAAACCATGCAGAAAGGCTTGTCGCTGAGGTTGCCTGTAAGCAGAGCACTACACTCCTTGCATCTGCCGAGAGTGAACAGATAGTAGCGGTAAAGGCTCTTGCCACGCTACTTGTTACAGACTCCTTGACTATTATCCCTACTACTGCCCTCTCCGTCCCCCATACAATTCCTGCCAAGGAGGAATTTTTTGCACTTATTTCGGAAGCACCTACAATAAATATGCTAAAGAGTGGAGAGGAGATAGCTTCGCTTACACTTCGCGCCGAGCGCAGTCGCTATCTGCCGACCATATCTTTTATTGGACACCAGAAATTGTGGTCTTCGGGACTCGATAAAAATATATTTCCACGTACTATAGTGGGTGTCGGACTATCGTGGACACTCTTTGATGGACTCTCACGAGAGGGAGCTGTTGCGCGTTCAAAATCATCTCTTCGCACCGCAGAGACCTCTCGCCAAAAGACTCTCCAAGAGCTATATACCACCATAGACAAATGTTATGCTATTCTCACTACATCATTAAGTGAGTATGAGGCGCAACAGACAACTCTTGCGCTCGCAGAGGAGCTCCATAGGACACAGTTGAGAGCATTTGCGGAGGGTATGGCAACCTCTACGGATGTCGTTGATGCTACTCAAAGACTCTCGGAGGTTCAACTTGCACAAATCGAAACATTATATACGATCGACACTTCGCTCGCCACACTACTTACGTTGGTTGGTAGGGCCGATAGTTTAACAACCTATTTTACGCCCCGCAAATTATGAAACAGAGATCACTTTACATCGCTTTTTTAGTCATCGTATTGGCTATCGCCATAATCTCTATAATCGGTATCCTTACCGCTCGCCGAACCACTCCACCTCTGCAAGGTACTATTGAGGCTTCCGAAGTACGTGTCTCGGGGAAACTTGCAGGTCGAGTATCTGAAATATATGTGCGCAAAGGCGATTGGGTCTCGCGTGGCGACACCCTTATAGCCATACACTCACCTGAAGCTGAGGCTCTCCATTCGCAGGCTGTTGCACTCGAAAAGGCTGCACTCGCACAGAGCAATAAGGTTGATGAAGGAGCACGTATCGAGGTGATTGCCTCAGCGAAGCAACTTTGGCAGGGTGCTAAAGCTCAACGGAACCTTGCCGAGAATACATATCGAAGAGTGCTGCGCCTATGGCAGGATAGTGTTGTATCACTTCAACGCAAAGAGGAGGCTGAGGCTCTATATCTCTCTGCCAAAGCATCCGAGAGTGCCGCTTATGAGCAATATCTTCTTGCTCGCAAGGGGGCGCAAAAACAGGATAAAGAGAGTGCCCGTTATATGGCCGATGCGGCAGCAAGTGGTGTTAATGAGGTAGAGGCCGCACTGCACGATGCACACCTTACATCGCCCGCCGAAGGTATTGTTTCAGAGATATATCCGACCGATGGCGAGTTAGTGGGCGTTGGGACACCATTGCTTTCGATTGTAGAACTCAATGAGCCATACGCTGTTTTTAATGTTCGCGAAGATATGATGCCCCATTTCTGGCTCGGACGTATCATATATGGTGATGTTCCGGCTATTGCCACCGAAAATATTGAATGGGAAGTATTCTATATCGCACCGTTGGGCGACTATGCTACTTGGCGCACCTCACACCTTGCAGAAGGTTACGATATGCGTACTTTTGAGATTCACGCACGCCCTGTTAAGCATATAGAAAGGCTTTATCCGGGCATGAGTGTTTTAGTAACAATGGATAATATTGAACGATGAGTGTCTTTTGGAGAGTCGTATGGCGTGAGGTAGGTATCATCTCCCATCGTCCACTGCTATGGATTGCCACCATAGGCGTACCGCTATTTTCAGCACTCTTTATGACCACGATTTTTGGTAATGGTGCAATACAGGAGATACCCATAGGGGTTGTTGATGACAGCTTTACGGCTATTTCACGAGATATAGTTCGCACTATAGACTCCTCGCCTACCATCAATATCACACATCGCTACACCTCCTCATCTGAGGCTCTCGCTGCGGTTCGGAATAGAGAAATTTATGGTTATGTTGTTTTGCCACACGACCTAACACGCAATATGGTGTGCGGCACACGTTCGACAATTCCATATTACTATCACTATGCCTTTATGAGCATTGGGGCACAGGTCGAGTCTACACTTCGTACGCTACTCACTATGGCGAGCCTCGACCCTATAATAGTTACAGCAAATGAGATGGGGGTATCGGAGAGACAAATAATGGCATTTCTGGAGCCGCTTAACAGCGATATCCACCCTCTGGGTAACGCTTCGCTCAACTATCGCACCTATCTCGCCGAGCCGTTCTTCTTCATTATGTTTCAAATTATTATACTCATAACAACGGTTTATGTCCTCGGCAGCGAGAAGAGCCACAGCAAGGAGTGGCTTGCGACGGCCAACAGCAATATTTTCACCGCCCTTGCAGGCAAATTATTACCTTACGCTTTCGCTTTTATAGCAAGCGGCATAGCGGCACTATATGTAATGTATGGTATCAAAGGTCTCGCTCCCTTAGAACTGTATGGCTCTCTATGGGGATTAGTGGCAGCAATGTTGGGATTGGTTGTAGCAAGTATTTCTCTTGCGCTATTTACCTACTCGCTATTCCCTAATATGACCATTGTTCTCAGTGCAGTATCTATGATTGGCTCGCTGGGAGCAACACTTTCGGGTATAACCTTTCCGATTGCTTCGATGCACCCTATTTTTCACTATGTCGCGCTAATACTCCCTATAAGGCACTTCACGCTTATAGTGCAAAATCAACTCTACACTGAAGGGAGCTATGGGGTCGTATGGTTGCACGCAGCTATACTTGGAGCATATTGCCTACTACCACTTCTGACAGCCTCGCATCTGCATAAAAGTATAATATCAGGAAACTATGAAAAAATCGAATAACGCCCTACGACTATTCTCCATAGCCTTCTACAAGGAGCTGTGGGACGTTGCTACCTCACTATCGTCAATGATACTTATTGTTGGTGGTATGGTGGCTTATGGGTTACTCTATAATCTACTTTATCAACCAAATATAGTCCGCGAAGATCCGATTGTGGTGGTGGACAACTCTCACACGCATCTATCACGCCATCTTATAAGCCTTGTAGATGCTTCACCTAATGCCGAGATTGTGGCAGTAGCTGCCGACATCAGCGAAGCTCGTTCTGTACTCAGCCGAGGAGAAGCGGAGGCTATTCTCTATTTACCGCACGATATGGATAAACGCATCGGCAGGGGAGAGCAGTCATTATTTGTAATACTCTCTACTACTGCCACTTTTCTCTACTATGAGGCTACTGTAGGAGCTATTGAAGATGCAATGCTAGCTCTCGATGAAGATATAAGAGGGGATATGCTTTGGATACTTCCCGCACCCCTCGCAGTGGCTCTCGATGGGCACGCAACAACCGAAGTTGTTGGTAATGCACTCTTCAACCCTACCAAAGGATATGCCGACTATCTTGTTCCCGCAGTTTTTATGGTTATTATATTTCAGACGATGGTTATGGTTGTAAGTATGAATAGCGCAGGGCGTAAAGCAAAGAGAATAACACCGATGAGGGGCAGAACGATAGGCTTTGGTGGGCGTGTGGTCATTACCCTCGCAAGGAGCGCAACCTATTGTACTATTTATGGTGCGTTGTCACTCTTTCTTATAGGGTGGCTACCTCGTATATTTCATTTGCCACACCTTGCTTCGGTATGGGAGTTGGTGGCAATGATGTTTCCATTTCTGCTTGCGACCTCGCTCTTTGGGCAGGCTTTCGGACGGCTGTTTAATGACCGTGAGGCACCACTTGTGCTCATTACATTCTTTTCCGTAGGTCTTATTTTTATTTCGGGCATATCATACCCGTTGCAACTACTGCCTATGGGATGGCAAGCGGTGCATTACCTCTTTCCGATAGCTCCCGCCATTCTTGCATTTGTAGAGCTCGGATCTATGGGCTCTTCGCTTGCCGATATTACGCCACAACTCAGTGTTATGTGGTTGCAAGTGGGAGGTTATCTTATTTTGGCAACACTCATTCCACACGATTTTCGATGAAATCTATTCCCTATATGGTCCAATAATAAAAAGAGCCTATCTAACAAGAGCATTGTTGGATAGGCTTTTGGGGATGACCTCTATTTATAGATATAGTGAATAATTAATTACTCTTCACCACATCAGCAGGGTTTTCGGTAGCAGCCTTCCACGAGCGGAGGGTTACAAGGCCTACCGTCACTGCGAGGACAACGAGAAGGGCAGCGATATAGAGCCACCACGGCTGTGCTATGCGGTTGGCGAACTGCTCCAACCAGCGTGAGGTGATCTGCCACGCCACAGGTGCTGCCACCACAAAGCAACCTCCAACAATCCACACATAGCGCAGGTTCAGCATCTCGACAATCTGGCGTGTCGTTGCGCCATAGACCTTGCGAACAGCTATCTCCGAGCGGCGGTGCTGCGTCTCAAACATCACAATACCAAAGACTCCCATCAGTGCGATTATGATAGCCAACCCCGCAAATAGTCCGATAAGTACCATATCCTTTTTGGTTTGTGCGTAGAGGCTCTCTACCCACTCCTCCAAGAAGTAAAGTTCAGCCTCGTCAGCAGCAGGTGCAAGTTCCTTTGATAGATTCTTTACATAGTCGGCAAACGCTTTAACATCGGCCCCGGCACGCAGGCGGATGTAGTAATAGCATT
>JAZQHQ010000005.1:0-10462 GCA_045540675.1 Alistipes sp.
CAAAAACCTGCCTAACAAAAAACTTGTTAGACAGGCCCTCTTTATGTAGTGTAATCCTATATCGTCAATCGGTTTGTTTTGTGAGCAAGTATAACCTTTAATCGGTTTAGTCGCACCATCTCGGAGGCGATTTCCAACTGCTCCTCCTCGCTTATATCTTCGTTCGCCAATCGCGCTTGCAACTCGGCAATCATTCCTGTTACGACCTTGGTCTTAAAGAGCTGCATCGCCTTCGGCACACCCTTGCCCAATACCTCCGACTCGGTCGTAGTATGCACATCCTTCTTTGTCCAAATCTCACTCATGGCGTATTGGTCATCTATAAACAGAAGGTCGGTTGCGGCGTTGCAAACCTCAATATCGCTGTGTGTGGCCAACTCATCGGGTAGGAGAATGCGCCCTGCATCGTGAGCAGCACGGTAGAGGTCGTATATCTTGTTGTACGCCTCGTTGTGAAAACGCATATCGTCCACCGCCATCTCATCAAGAATGGTTTCGGCAACATTCATAGGTACGATTTTGCGCCCTTCGCGGAACTCATAATTTTTCGTTCCATGAACAACAAGATAGTATATCAACTCGCGCTCAATAGACTCCAAGCTGCTACCTATGGTGAGTTCTCCGAAATGCTCTGCCTCCTCGCTTGCCGTAGGCTCCTCTTCTCGTTTGCGCCAATATCTGCGCCCTTCACGATTGATAAACTCCTCCGCCTCGCGGTCGCCCAACGAGCGCATACGCCCCTTGGCAACCTCTCGCAACAGAATGTCCTCGCTTACATTCATCAGGCGAGAACACTCCTTGATATATAGTGAGCGTTGAATCGTATCGGGAATCTCCGATATGGACTGTACCATATCACGAATAACCTCGCTGCGCTTTATCGGGTCATCGCCCGCATCGGAGAGGAGCAATTTCGCCTTGTAGGAGATAAAATCCTGGCTATTGCGCTCCACATAGTCGCGCACCTCCTCGGCGGAGTGCGAACGAGCGAATGAGTCGGGGTCGTGTTCAACAGGCAAAAGCACGACACGAACATTCAATCCCTCTTTGAGAATCATATCGATACCGCGCAACGATGCCTTCTGACCTGCCGAATCACCATCGTACATCACGGTAATATTCTTCGAGAAACGGGAGAGAAGTCGTATCTGTTCGGTCGTAAGCGATGTTCCGGAAGATGCCACAACATTCTCCACGCCCGATTGGTGCATCGAGATTACATCTGTGTAGCCCTCGACCATAATGGCGTAGTTCTGCTGCTGAATAGCCTTCTTTGCGAAGAACAGACCATAAATCTCGTTCTTCTTGCTATAAATCTCGCTTTCGGGTGAGTTCTGATACTTGGCAACCTTCTTGTCGGTGCGGAGTGTACGACCTCCGAATGCTACGATGCGTCCCGAAACATTGTGTACGGGGAACATCACTCGCTCACGGAAGCGGTCGAAGACCGAACCATCTGCCTCACGCTGAATAGAAAGACCTGTCGAAAGCAAAAACTCCTCCTTGTAGCCGGCACGCAAGGCATCTTGCGACATCTTGTCGCCACCCGAAGGGCAGAAACCGAGTCCGAATTTGCGTATTGTCGCCTCCGAGAAACCTCGCTGCTGACGGAAATATGATAAGCCTACGCTTACGCCCTCATCGGTATTGTGGAGCGTGTTCACGAAGTACTCCGCAGCCCATGAGTTGAGCATAAACATACTCTCGCGGTTGTTGTTGCGGATTTTATCCTCTTCGGTCTCTTCGCGCTCCTTGACCTCGATACCGTACTTCTTGGCAACGATTTTCAACGCCTCGGGATAGGTTACATTCTCATGCTCCTTGACAAACGATACGGCATTTCCGCCCTTACCGCAACCGAAGCACTTGAACAAACCTTTCGATGGGGATACGACAAACGAAGGCGTCTTTTCGTTGTGGAACGGACAGCATGCCTGATAGTTTACACCCTTCTTTTTGAGCGTAACATAGTCGTTTATCACCTCGACAATATCTGCCGCGGCATAGATTCTATCTATGGTATCTCTATCAATCATCGAGTGCAAAGGTAGTGAAATTTTGAGAATATGTCAATCTATTTCACCACCTTTGCACAAAAAAGTAAGAATTCTCTTTTGTAAGTTCTATATATCAATTTTTCAATCCCGGATTATAGGTCATATCTGTGTATGGATAAGGACAATACATCTTGCTATCCTCCCACTCGCCTGTTACATCTAACACCTCTTTGCGGAGGATGCCCGAACCATCGACAACTTCGATAGGTTCATTCTTCTTGCGAATCTCGAAATGCTCTTTAATGCGATTCATACGGAACATATCTCTTGCTCGTGGAGCAAAGCCACACCAATAGTAGCCCGCAATCTCCCAACCGTGTTCGTTGTATGCCGCCTCGGCTATCTCCTCTGCTGACATCGCCATAGAATAGATGTTTGTTTGTGCGCCATCGGCACGATTACGTACCCGATTTAGCACATCGACAGCCTTATTCGTAACTTGACCTGCACGCGCAGAAGCCTCGGCATACCAGCAATAGACCTCCGACAAGCGAATAACCTGAATGGTCTTCTGTCCAAACTGTGGCGGAGCAAGTGGCGAAGTATAGTCAAACTCCTCGCCACGAGTAGCCGATTCGGTCGATTTATTAAATACGGGGGCAACCGATTTTCGAGTGCCATTATTGTCGTACCACCAATCGTGCAAAACTACATTTGCGCCATCTTTGAATGGCAATTTTGGCAGATATGTTGCCTCCTTGCGAGGGCCATCGGGGAACTCCTTCCAAAACTTTATCTCGCCTTGGGTATCGTGCCAACCTCCATACGCTATATCGTCTGGAAGGTCGGTAAGTGGCATCATCTGCGGAGTACGGTCACGATGATAGAAGATGCCGAGCAGGACCTCAGGATTAGCCTGAGTATATTTCACCGAATAGACATCGGCATAGTTGTCGAGCAGGCGATATTGGTATGTGCCACTATCGACAGCATCAATAACCTCCTCCGCCTTATTGGCAGCCAAAGCATAGTACTCCACGCCCTTATTAAGAGGCCAACCTGCCATACACATATATACATATGCCATTGTAGCCTTTACAGCAGGTTTCGATACCGCCACATTCATACTGCCATTGTGATATGGTGCGCCCGAATAGGTTACGGGACAACCCGCTTCGGCAATCTCCAAGTCTGAGATAATCAGCGAATAGATATCCTCGATAGACCACACTTTGGCGTTGTAGTTAATCTCCTCGTCGAGCATCACAGGCACCTCGCCCCAAGTAGTAACGAGGTAGAATAGCGAGTATGCACGCCAAAAATGCGCTTGTGCAACAACCTCTGTTATCGCCTCCTTCGACACATCGGGAGTGCGCGAAGCGTTGTTTATAATGAAGTTTGACGCCTTGATAACCTTGTAGCGTTGCTCCCACAGGGATAACATCCACGAGTTATTGTCGGTGATATTGTATTGGTCGTACTCACGCAAAGGTTGCTTATTGCTACCGGGGTGTGTTGATATATCATCTCCTGCGAGGAAGTTTGTGCCGACATAGTTATTCTGCGCTTGCGAAGTAGCAACCACCGAATAGAGCGCATTGAGTGATGCCGCCAAGTCCTCTTTTTGCGAGAAAAAGTTGTCGCTTGACTGCTTTCCGTAAGGGTTCTCCTCCAAAAAGTCGGTGCAGGAGGGGGTAAATGCTATTACCCCAACAAATAGTATATATAGTACCTTTTTCATAGTATCATCAGTTTTAGAATACGAGTTTTACGCCAAAAGTAAATGTTCGAGGTACGGGATATGCTCCATAGTCCAAGCCATCGCCTCCGCTATACACCTCGGGGTCCATACCTTGATATTTGGTGATAGTGAAGAGATCCTGCGCACTTACCGAGAGGTGTATCTCGGCAAAGCGCGTTACATAGCGAGGTATCATATAGGAGAGAGTGATGTTCTTCAACTTAAAGAACGATGCATCTTCCAGCCAAAAGTCCGAGTTTGCAAAACTCTTGTTTTTTGTATTCTTCACACTCGGATACTTCGCTTGGCTTTTATCTTCGACATAGTCCCAACCGTAGAAATAGGCATCACGCAGTGTAATAAAGCGAGATACACCACTCATCGAAGCGGTCGTAAAACGGCTCATATTCAACCTATCCATGCCAAATGCACCATTAAAGAAGATGTTGAGCGACAAACCTCGCCACGATATGGTGTTGTTCCAACCGAGAGTCCATTTTGGCGTTGCCTGTCCCTTAATAATAAGGTCTGACGATGTTGGTGATGTTGTCAGAGAGCCATCTGCCTTGCGATAAAGATTTGCGCCCTCGTCATTGAAGCCCACCCAATCATAAACATAGAACGAGCCGATCGGATAGCCGGGTTTCATTATCGACATCGCTCCTCCAAGGTCGCTGTAATTGGAGGTCAGTACGAAGTCGTTGCCTGCCAAATCGACAATAGTATTTTTGATATAGGTGGCATTCACCGATGTTTCCCACTTTACGGCTCTATCTACCACAAAGGTATTTAGCGAGAGCTCGAAACCTGTATTATCAAGCGCACCCTGATTTACCCAAAATGTGCCACCTCCGTTGTAGTAAGGTACCTGTTTCTGGAAGAGCAAATCCACCGTACTCTTTTTGAACCAATCGAACGAGAAGTTGATTCCATAGATTGTAAAGTCTAAACCTACATCGTACTGCGTAGTCTTCTCCCAAGTAAGGTTGGGCGTAGCAAAAGTGTTGCCCCAATAACCCGTATAGCCGATCGATGTACCCCAGCCGTAGGAGGTTGCAGACAACATTCCGAGCGTACTATAAGCCGATATTCCCTCGTTGCCCGTAACACCATAACTTGCACGGATTTTCAGGTGTTCGACCACCTTTTGGTTTTTCATAAAGTTCTCTTGTGCAATATCCCACGCCACAGCAGCCGAAGGGAAGAAACCCCAGCGATTGCCCTTTTGGAACTTCGAAGAGCCATCGGCACGAAAGGCTGTCGTGATGAAATATCGCTTCTTGTAGTCGTAGTTGAGTCGCACAATGCCCGACAGCAGTGAGGACTCGGTGTAGCCGTTGCTCTCGCTTCGCACTGCGGCATTTCCCACATCCCAATAACCTACGCTCTCGTTGCTCAATCCCGAACCGCTTATTGAGAGAGCTGTATCCACAACGCCACTCATCTCCCATACGGCATTTGCCGAGATGGTGTGACCGTTGAATGTACCGCTATATGCGAGGTTGTTGGTGTTCTGCCAATAGCGATGCATAGCCGAGGCGTTCGACATCGAACTTGTTGCTCCGGGAGCAAGCTTGCTCGAAGAGAAGGAGTACGAAGGAGCGTGGTCGTAGTCGTAACCTCCTTGCACCGAGAGTGTAAGCCCTTTGGCAATCTTGAAGAGCAAGCGTGCGTTAGCATTGAGGTTATAGCTATACGAATCGCTATAATTTTCGGTCATCACACCATACGGATTATAACCCGTACCGATGTTATAAGGGTCGTTATTATAGATACCTGTCACGGGGTCACGCAACTCCATTGTAGGCGAGAAGTTCAAGACATGAAACCAATTTGGTGCACCATTCTTTTGATGCAGTATCGAACCATTCAATTTCATCGACACCGAAAGCCAGCGCCTTACATCGGCATCGATGTTGGCACGAACACCGTAACGCATATACTTCGAGTTGATGGTTACTGCCTCTTGGTCGAGCATATTTCCGGAGATAAGGTAGCGGACACGCTTTGCGCCACCCGAGATGCCGAGGTTGTAGTTCTGTGTTATGGCGGTGCGAGTCATCAAATCAACCCAATTGATACCCTTCTCACCGGTGCGATAAGCCTCCAAATCATCATCAGATACCATGCCTGCACCCTTAATATCATTCAACGCAAGAGCATACTCGTAGGGATTGAGTAGGTTGTAGTTTTTGCGAACATCGGATACCCCGACCTTTGTGTCGAGCCATACACGAGCTCTTCCTTGCTCGCCACCTTTGGTGGTTACGAGTACAACACCATTTGCACCTCGTGAGCCATAGACAGCCGTGGAGGAGGCATCTTTCAATATCTCCATCGACTGAATGTCTTGTGGATTTAAGCCATCAAGACCACTCGAAGAGATTATTCCGTCAATCACATATAACGGGTCGCTACTCTTATTTATGGAGGTCGTACCACGAATACGCACCTTTGCCGAAGCACCGGGCATACCACTTACAGTTGTAACCTCGACACCCGAACTACGCCCTTGCAGAATGTCCGACACGCTTTTGACCGGTTGGTCACCAAAGTTACGAGCGCCGACTGTCGAAACAGAGCCTGTAAGGTCACTCTTCTTGACTTCTCCATAACCGATGACAATAACCTCATCAAGTTTGTGGCTCTCCTCCTTCAAAATGAAATCATAGTGCAAGATACCCTTTACAACCTTGCGTTCCAGTGTTTCGAAGCCCAAAAATGATGCATTTAGCGTAGTGCCGACAGGTACGGTGAGCGTGTATCGTCCTTGCTCATCAACAACAGCACCTATGGCACTATTCTCCTTGACAAAGACCGTTGCGCCAACTATCGGCTCTCCTGCTTCGTCTTTGACTGCTCCGTTGATTCGTACCTGCTCTTGTGGCGTGGCTGGCTTGGCATCAGCACTTCCAATCACAAACAAGAGTAGTACAAATGATAATAAAATAGGTCTGTATAAATTCTTCATAAGACAAATAAATTTTAATATCGTTACACAAATTTACCTAAAAGCCATTTCGGGTATTCCGAGCAACCGATAAATCGCCCAAACGAGTGTGTGAAACGACTATTTGGGCGTGTGAAGTGGGAAATGGAATGTCTGAACAAAATAAACGGGTGCAATACCTATTTCGATATTGCACCCGTTAGTATATAGCGAAGTTTTTAATTCTCCATCAGATAAGCCTTGATAAAGCCGTCTAAGTCGCCATCAAGGACACCATCGCAATCGGTAGTTTGGAAGCCTGTGCGGTGGTCTTTAACTCGCCTGTCATCAAGCACATAGGAGCGAATTTGCGAGCCCCACTCAATCTTCTTCTTGTCCGCCTCGATAGCCTGCTGTGTGGCACGGCGCTTTTCGAGTTCGTATTGGTAGAGTTTCGAACGTAAAATACGCATTGCATTCTCCTTGTTCATCAACTGTGAACGAGTTTCTTGATTCTCAATCACATACGAAATCTCCTCACCCGTCTGCTCATCTTTGAAATGGTAACGAAGTCGTGCTGCCGTTTCTACCTTATTGACATTCTGACCACCTGCGCCACTTGAACGGAATGTTTCCCACTCGATATTGGCAGGATTTACGACCACCTCGATAGAGTCATCTACGGCAGGCGTAACCGCCACCGATGCGAAGGTTGTTTGTCGCTTGTTGTTGGCGTTGAATGGCGAGAGTCGCACCAAGCGATGCACTCCGTTTTCGCTTTTGAGATATCCGTAGGCGAAGTCGCCTTCGACCTCCATTGTGCAGGACTTTACGCCCACCTCGTCGCCCTCTTGAAAGTCGAGCATCTTCACTTTGTAGCCGTGAGCCTCGCACCAACGGGTGTACATGCGGAGCAGCATCGAAGCCCAATCGAGAGCCTCCGTGCCGCCGGCTCCAGCATTGATATCGACTATCGCACCCATCTTGTCCTCCTCGCCGGAGAGCATATTGCGAAGTTCGAGCTTCTCGACAAGGTCTGCAGCTTTGATATACGCCTTCTCAGCATCATCCTCGGAGGCAAGCCCCTCGGTGATAAATTCTGGCATCAGTTCCACCTCATCAACCGCCTTGCGTACCTCCTCGTAGCCCTCAACCCAACTCTTTATTGAAGCGACCTTGCGCAACTGCTCCTGTGCCTTTTCGGGATTCTCCCAAAAGTCGGGTTCGAGTGTCTTTTCCTCCTCATTTTGGAGGTCTATTTTTCTCTGTTCGATGTCAAAGACACCTCCCCAGCGTATCCAGACGCCTTACAAGCTCTTTAATATCTTCCATAATTAAAAATTGTTCTAATTCTCTCTTTTTGCACAAACCTGTGGATAATGAAATGCTCACATACGCCCAAGCATGCTGCGCTTTCATTCTCTTGACTTGCGGAAAAAGAGCCTGATTACCTCCAATTTTTAGAGGTTCGGGTACAAAGATAATAAAAAGACGAGAGACGAGAGAATTTTTTATAAAAAAGTGGAGTAATAAACCCTATTGCCCCTATTGTCCTTATCTCCCCTAATTTTATATATCTATCTTTTGTGAAATCGAAAATAAGTTCTTAACTTTGCGATTAGTTAAACGATAAACAGATTTTTGCCTATGGTTAGATAACAGACAATAGGGACATATAGAGATAAAAAGCGTTAATTTTTATTTTGGGAAATTGAAACTTCGACACTTTCAAATTTGCACCCATGGAATAAAGTTTGACGCTCACACTATAACTTGGTGTGGGCTTTATTCCGTATATTTGGGTGCACAGGTAGTCGAAGACCTCAATTTCCAATAGACGAATTTAGTCCGCACTCTTTTTATGCTTTGTCCACAACTACCCAAACTTTCAGCGGGCAAAAATAAACAAAATTTAACTATTAAAAACATTGAAATTATGAAAAAGATACTATTATTGGTAATGATCACCTTCGCAATTGCTTGCACATTTAGCGGATGTTCAAAAGAAAATGAATCAAATAAGCAGCTAAATCCATTGGTTGGTACTTGGGCTAATGCAACAGGTGGCTGGATCTATACTTTTAATGCAGATTATACCTATTCTGAAATGTTTATAGAGGAGGCAACAGGTATTAGAGATAAGATTAGCGGAACTTATGCAATTCAAGGCGATCTTTTGTATTTTACAATAGAAGAAACTATTTTTACAAAGTTCTATTTTGCAGATCCGGGAACATTGGTATTATTTGATCAGGAGTTTTACAAACTCTCGGAAGATTATTAGTAGAGCTGAAATAGGACAAATAGCATTATAGAAGCAGATAAACTATTTGTTTATGATTAGAGCCTATCCTTTTGATAGGCTCTAAATTCTTAATTATGGAAATTTTCAAAAAATTTCCACAGCACCACGCCACCCGAAACCGAGACATTTAGAGAGTGCTTTGTGCCGAGTTGGGGTATCTCGATTGCCGAGTCGCAAACATCGACTACTTCCTGCGCTACGCCCTCCACTTCGTTACCGAAAACAAGGGCATATTTTTCGCCCGAAACAGGCTCGAATTTGTCCAACATCACCGACTCTGTAATCTGCTCGATAGCGACAATGGTATATCCCTCACTTTTAAGTTGTTGCACGCACTCGACAGTGGTCGGAAAATGGCTCCATTCAACCGAAAATTCTGCACCTAACGAGCTTTTGTGAATCTCCCTCGAAGGAGGTGTTGCAGTGATGCCGCAGAGGGCTATTTTCTCGACTGCAAAGGCATCTCCCGTGCGGAAAAAAGCACCCACATTTTGGGCGGAACGGACATTGTCCAAAACCACCACTACGGGCATCTTCTCCATCTTGCGAAACTCCTCGACCGAGGGGCGGCCAAGTTCGGCATTGGTTGTCTTTTTCATAGAATTTTTAAGGCTATTAGCCACTAGCCATTAGCCATTGGCTCTTTTTTGTTCTTATTTTTCGCACAAAAGTAATCATTATTTCAAAAATTTTCACTATTTTCGCACGATATTTACATGCGTTGCGTGATATGACAAGGAAAATCGCATTTGTGGCAACTCTTCTACTCCTCTCGCTCGAAGTATTCGGGCAGGAGCAACACGCTGTTACCAAGTGCGATACACTCGACACCAAGAGCGAGCGACTATACCTCGATGTCGCTCTCGACTTCGATTTCGACAATACGGAGTACTCGGGTAGCGGTCTTGGCGCATCGGAGACACTCTTTGGCATCTCGCTCACGCCTGCGTTGCGTTACGAGTGGAACGAGAAGCACCACATCAGCATAGGCGCAAGTGCGCAAAAGTGGTTCGGCTCCAAGCGTTTTCTCGACAATATAGACCTTGTCGCCTACTACCAATACAGCAACGAAAAGTATGGCGCAGTGGCGGGACTATTCCGTCGTGAGAAGATGATTGGTCGCTACTCGGAGGCATTTTTCAGCAGTGCGTGGTTGGCAGATAATCGCTTGGTGCAGGGTTTGGCATTGCAGTATCACGACAAGGTGGGCTTTGCCGAGTTGGTTGCCGATTGGAACGGTATGTACTCGCTTGAAACAAGAGAGCAGTTCCGCATTCTCTTTTCGGGCGAAGGTCGCTTTGCAAAGATTATGTATGCAGGTGCTTCGGCAGTGATGCAGCACTACGCCAATCGTGCCGATTTTCAGCACAATGTTGTGGATAACTTCACGATAAACCCATACATAGGAGTCGATTTCAACGCCTTCTTTGACTTCGATATTCGTTTGGGCTATTTGCAGTCGTTGCAGCGTGACAGACTTACGGGAAGTC
>JAZQHQ010000006.1:0-24382 GCA_045540675.1 Alistipes sp.
ATCCCATACTTCAAGTGAAGGTAACGAACAGAATGACCTTCTTCGAGCATCCTCATATATTTGAGCAATGCTCCGTAATCGTGTTTTTTGCGCATAAAGAAACCCCAAAAGTTTTTTGTCCAAACTTTTGGGGTCACTTCAGACTTACAACAAAACTATATAATTCCGAAACAAAAAGGGAGCGTGTCAACCAATTTGGGACACGCTCCTCTCTTATAGATGCTCTCTTGAATTATTTCTTCTCCATTTGAGCCTTCAACTCTGCAAGACCGGCGATATCACCCAAAGTGGTCTTCTCAACCGACTGCTGAATCTTCTTAACCGAAGACTTTGTAGCCTCAGCAGCTGCCTTACGCTCAGCCTTCTCAGCTGCAACAGCCTCACGCTTTGCCTCCTCGAAGATACGAGTGTGCGACAAAGTAACGCGCTTTGTTGCCTTTGAGAACTCGATAACCTTGAACTCTGCGGTCTCACCCTTCTTGATTGTCGAGCCGTCCTCTTTAACCAACTGACGAGCCGGAGCAAAGCCCTCGATGTTCTCGCCGAGCGATACTACTGCGCCCTTATCGGTCAACTCAACAACAGTACCGGTGTGAACCGAATCAACAGTGTACTGCTGCTCGAACTCGTTCCAAGGGTTCTCCTCCAACTGCTTGTGACCAAGGCTCAAACGGCGGTTCTCCTTGTCGATTTCGAGAACTACAACCTCGATATCGGCACCTACCTGAGTGAACTCTCCCGGATGCTTAACCTTCTTAGTCCACGAAAGGTCAGAGATGTGAATCAAGCCATCGATACCCTCCTCAATCTCAACGAATACACCAAAGTTGGTGAAGTTGCGAACCTTTGCAGTGCACTTTGTGCCAACAGGGTACTTCTCCTCAATCTTCTCCCATGGATCAGCTGTGAGCTGCTTGATACCGAGCGACATCTTGCGCTCCTCGCGATCGAGAGTCAAAACTACTGCCTCAACCTCGTCACCAACCTTCATGAAGTCCTGTGCCGAACGCAAGTGCTGGCTCCACGACATCTCAGAGACATGGATAAGACCCTCTACACCAGGAGCAATCTCAACGAATGCGCCGTAGTCAGCCATAACAACAACCTTACCCTTAACTGTGTCGCCAACCTTCAACTCTGCGTCAAGCGACTCCCAAGGGTGAGCAGTGAGCTGCTTCAAACCGAGAGCGATACGCTTCTTGGTCTCATCGAAGTCGATGATAACAACCTGCAACTTCTGGTCGAGAGCAACGACCTCCTCTGGGTGGCTTACGCGACCCCACGAAAGGTCTGTGATGTGGATAAGACCATCAACACCACCGAGGTCGATGAATACGCCATACGAAGTGATGTTCTTAACAACACCCTCCAAAATCTGACCCTTCTCCAACTTCGACATGATAACCTGCTTCTGTGCCTCCAACTCAGCCTCGATGAGAGCTTTGTGTGAAACGACAACATTGCGGTACTCCTGATTGATCTTAACAACCTTGAACTCCATTGTCTTGTCAACATATACATCGTAGTCGCGGATAGGCTTAACATCAATCTGCGAACCAGGCAAGAATGCCTCGATGCCGAATACATCGACAATCATACCGCCCTTAGTGCGGCACTTAACATAACCCTTGATGATCTCATCATTCTCCATCGCCTCGTTAACACGATCCCACGATTTGAGCTGACGAGCCTTCTTGTGCGAGAGAAGGAGCTGACCTCCCTTATCCTCTACCGACTCAACATAAACCTCAACCTTGTCACCAACTTTAAGGTCTGCGTCATAACGGAACTCCGATGCAGGGATAACACCCTCGCTCTTGTAGCCGATATTTACGATTACCTCGCGCTTGTTAATCTCGGTAACTGTACCCTCTACGGTCTCACCTACCGCGATGTTAGACATAGAATCGCTATACGCCTTCTCAATCTCCTCTTTGGTCTGATTGTAAAGACCCGACTCATTCTCAAACGCAGCCCAATCAAAATTCTCGACTGCAACATTTGTATTTTCCATACAATAAAATTTTGCGATACAATCGCTCGTTAAAAAGTTAATAATAAGTGAATTATGCGTACGGAGCGCATACGCGCACACGATACGGACTGCAAAGGTATGTAAAAAAAGTGAAAACGAAAAACGAAAAACAGAAAACTTTTTGATTTTTCGATAAATTGTCCTATATTTGCATTGATAAGTCGGGTGCAAACCCCATTTATCGAAGAGATGTTTTTGATGTTTAATTTGCATCTTTTTGTCCCAAAAACTTCGCAACTTTTTGACACAAAAAAAAGAGCAATTAAGGACATCCACGATGACGCTACATTGGCACGCATTATGCCATTGTGGTTGTTTTGCGTGGGTTGTTCGCTCTGCTTACTTTTGTGTCAGGTGGCGAAGACCTTTGGAGACGGTAGGTAGATGCTGCAACCTGCGTTTTTTATGAATTTACTTTACGATGACCCCTATATAGGCAATATCGAACTCGCTGACAACTACGCTGTTACATTTCTTGCAGCAAGCGACACTCCCGAAGAGAAGTGGCCAAAGATCGAGCATTGGCTCGAAGAGGAGATTTTCGGTACGGACAAAGTTGTGGTAAGTGGTTTTCAATCCCCTTTTGAAAAGCGTGTCTTGATGCGACTTTTTGAACATCAACACCCTGTTATCATCTACCTCTCTCGCTCACTCTACAAACGCCTGCCCCCCGAGTATGAAAAACCTCTTACAGAGGGCAAACTGCTAATCATCTCCTACCTTCCGAATCGCAACCGTTGTTCCTATCGCTACTCGTCTGCACGCAATACAAGTATAATGAAGATGGGAGATGAGGTTGTTGCAGTCGGGGTAACACCTCATAGTTCAATTTACACCTTTTTCGAGCTATACAGCCGCAATGCAACAAAACCTTTCCGCAACTTATAAAATCCGTTTTTTCGTTTTTACAGCACAAACAGCAAAAAACTAAAAGTTTTTTTCTATCTTTGCAGGTTGAATAGTTGCGCGTGCGTGCACAGTGTGCTCATGTATGCAACGAATGTGGGAGTACAAGTGTAGTGAAAATGCTCGAAAAACTTGCAAAACAGACGGCTATCTATGGTATCAGCACCATACTCGGCAGAATGCTGAGTTATCTGCTGACGCCATTCTATACCCGTATCTTCGGAGTTGAGTCGTATGGCATTATCACCGATGTCTATGCCTTGATACCGTTTGCGCTCGTTGTGCTTACGATGGGTATGGAGTCGAGCTACTTCCGCTTTGCCGCGAAGGCTGAGGCGGAGGGCGGCAATATCGAACAGAACAAGCGCAAACTCTTCGCTACCACTTGGGGCATAACTTCGTTGGCTGCACTCCTCTTCTTTGTGGTGGTGGTCTTGTTCCGCAACGAGGTTTCGGCTCTGATGGGCGAGGTCTATGCAGCAAATCCGTTGTATGTCGTTACGGTGGCGGCTATCGTGATGATGGATGTAATGGCGTGTATTCCATTCTCCCGATTGCGAGAGCAGGGTAAAGCTCTAACTTTTGTGTTGCTCAAACTCTTTAACATCATCTTGCAGGTAGGCTTGGCTTTCGCCTTCTGGGCTGTTGGATTGTTCGATTCGGAGTTTGGCGTTGGTTGGGCATTTGTGGCAAACCTTGTGGCAAGCACCGTAACCCTTGTGGCGGTAGTCGCAGCATCGGGGCGTATCTCTCTGCGCATCGATTGGGCGTTGTTGCTTGTGATTTTCGGCTACTCGTTACCACTTTTATTGTCGGGTGTGGCAGGTACGGCAAACGAATTTATCGATAGACAACTCGTAAAATATCTCGTTCCTGCCGGCTCGTTAGCACAACTCGGCATCTATGGCGCAATAACGAAGATTGCCGTTGTGATGACACTCTTTACGCAGATGTATCGCTTGGCTGCCGAGCCATTCTTCCTCTCGAACTTCCGCAAGGAGGAGTTTAAGGAGATGAACGCTGCGGCACTGAAATACTTTGTAATGGTGTCGATGCTGATTTTCCTCGGCATCGCACTCTACCGCGATGTCTTTGCTCTGATTGTAGGTCGCGACTTCCGCGAGGGCATACACATTCTGCCCGTTGTGCTTGGCGCAAATATCCTGAGTGGCGTTTGGCTCAACCTCTCGTTCTGGTACAAGCGCGAGGAGAAGACCAAGTTTGCACTGTGGATTACCCTCACGGGTTTGCTCTGCTCGGTGGGTTTTGGCGTATTGCTGATACCGAAGATGGGCTACTATGGTGCTGCGTGGAGTCGTTTTATTGCCGAGGCGGTGATGGTGGCGGTAAGTGTTGTGCTGAACAGAATATACTATCCTACACCATACCAATTTGGGCGTATGGCGGAGTATATCGTGTTGGCATTGGCGATATTCTTCGCTGCGGAGTGGATAGAGTTGCCGAATGAGGCGTTGCGATATACCGTTTCAACCGCATTTATCGTTTTATACTTGTGCTATGCCGTATGGCGCGAGAAGATAGATATGAGGGGTATGTTTAACCACATTTTAAGGAGGGGTAAGCGATGAGATTTTGCGATATAAAGGGGCATACCGAGTTGAAAAAGCG
This sequence comes from Alistipes sp., assembly GCA_045540675.1. Classification (GTDB taxonomy): domain Bacteria; phylum Bacteroidota; class Bacteroidia; order Bacteroidales; family Rikenellaceae; genus Alistipes. Next base: position 4,571 of record JAZQHQ010000006.1, read on the forward strand.
ACTTGCCGCAGGTATTGACGGCGGGCGTATCAGCCATGCGCAACTCTTTGTGGGTGCAGCAGGCTCGGGAACGCTGCCGTTGGCGTTGGCATATACGCAGTATCTCCACTGCACCAATCGCCACGATGGCGACTCGTGTGGTGAGTGCCCTTCGTGCCGTCAAATCGAGAAGTTGGCTCACCCCGACCTGCATTTGGTTTTCCCCGTAAACAAGCAGGGTAAGAAGCCTACAAATGGTTTGGTGGCGAACGATTTTATAGAGGAGTTTCGTACTTTGTGGGAGCGCACGGGGGGATATTTCTCGGCGCAGCAGTGGTACGATATGCTCGACTTGGGTAAGACCTTGAAGGGTGCTATTGCGGTGCGCGAGGCGGAGGAGATGATTCGCAAGTTATCTTTTAAGTCGTTTGCATCGAAGTACAAGACCATGCTTATCTGGCTGCCCGAAACGATGAACGAGAGGGCGGCAAATATGATTTTGAAAATCTTGGAGGAGCCGTGGGAGGATACCGTGTTTATCCTTGTGGCGGAGCAACCCGACAAGATTCTCGGCACGATTCTTTCGCGTACGCAGGAGGTAACAGTACCACGACTCTCGGCGGAGGATTTGATGGTGGAGATTCGCCAAAGCGGCATCACCGATGAGGCGGAGGTGCGCAATATGGCTCGTTTGGCGTGTGGCGACTTGTTACAACTGCGACAACTGCTTTCGGGCGAGGAAGACGAAATCAGAAATGAGAATTTCAATCTCTTTCGTACGATGATGCGCCACTGCTACTTGAACAAGCACCTCGAATTGTTGGCTTGGGCAGATGAGGTGGCATCACTCTCGCGCGAGCGACAAATGGGGCTAATGGCGGACTTTGCGCGATTGTTGCGCGAGGCGTACATTACCCACGCAGGCGTAAAGGAGGCTTCGTACCTCTGGGGCGAGGAGGCGGAGTTCTGCGGAAAGTTTGCGCCATATATCGGCTCGGAGAATATTGAGCCTATTGTAGAGTTGTTGGAGGAGGCTCTGCGCCGACTTCGACAGAATGGCGACCCGCGCATCGTATTTTCCTACTTTGCGCTGGCGACAAGCCGTTACATAAACTTCGGAAAGTGATGATGCACCACGCCATAATACTTGCAGGGGGCAACATTGGCGATGTAGTGGCACGCTTTGTTGAGGCGGAGCAACTGCTGACGGAGAGGGGCGTGAAGGTTGTCGCGAGAAGCAGAAATTACTCGACCAAGGCGTGGGGATTTGAGAGTGAGATGCTCTTTACAAATGCCGCTTGGGAGGTGGCGACCGAGCGTGGAGCGGAGGAGTTGCTCGATGCCTTGCAGGAGGTTGAGGCCCTATTGGGGCGCGACCGCGAGGTGGAGCGCAAAACAAAAGAGCGAGAGGGGGCGAGGTACTGCTCGCGAACTTTGGATTTAGATATTCTCTTTTTCGATGAGGAGCATATCTCGACCGAGCGATTGAAGGTGCCGCACCCGCTTATTATGGAGCGAGATTTTGTGATTGAGCCGACTTGCGAATTGTTGCAGTGCAGTAGGGCAGAGTTGGCAGAAAAGATAGAGAAAATTTATGCGTAGAGTATTACGAAATATGGCATTTGTGGCAGTGGCGTTGCTGCTGTTTACGGGTTGCTTCAAAAAGGTTACCACCGACACCACTTTACGAATAAAGGTGTGGTCGGAAGAGGTGTCGGGAGGCGAAAAAGTACCTGCCGAGGGGTGCTATGCCTATATCTACTACACCGATAAGGCTGATTGGACTGTTGCATCATACGATGACGCTGTGAACAAAATCATAACAAATCCTACAACGGGCGAAACTCTCTCCGAGCCGAATGGCGAGAGTGAATCATACACCATTGAGGGCTCGGTAAACACCTACCTCGCGCTGTTTCAGGATAGAGCTCCTGCACTTGTTGTGGTGGTCTATCCATCGGCGCAGATGTATGCATACATCTATCGTAAAGCAGAGGCAGAGAATTTGCCATATACCTACCTCTCTGTTGTCTTTCATAAGTGGAAGACGGGAACTTACAGCGAAGGCTCAAAGGAGGGATATAAGTGGACAGTTGTTGCTCCCGAAGCACCTGCCACGCCACCAACTAACAATTAGAGAAAGAGATGACAAAAAATTGCAAAATAGTTCTGCGTGCCGCGGTGTTGTTACTCTTCGGAGGGGCATTCTTCTCGCGTTGTGCCAACATTATGACCCCTGACGGAGGTCCGAAGGATACACTCCCTCCCGTTATCGTAAAACTCGATCCCGATAACTTCACCACCAACTTTAAGGCGAAGAAAATCTATATCGAGTTTAACGAGTTCGTACAGATTAAGGATCAAAACAAGGAGATGTTCACCTCGCCTGCGATGAAGAAGTTGCCACTACTCACAACGCGAGGCAAAGGTATTGTAATCACCATTCGCGATACCTTGAAGGAGAATACAACATACGCAATAGACCTCGGCTCGGCAATACGCGACAACAACGAGAGCAACCCTCTAAACGCAATGCGCTATGTCTTCTCTACGGGAGATAAGGTCGATTCGATGATGTGTTCGGGCTATACTGCCGACTCCTATAAGGCGGATAGTGTGAGCCGTACATTTATCTGGTTCTATATTGCCGATTCGCTGCCGAAGACTCCGGGCTATGATTCAACGATTTTTAATCGCAAACCCGATGTAATCGCTCGCGCACAGAATAACGGCATCTTCATTGCGCAGAACTTGAAGCCTGTGAATTACCGCATCTATGCTATCGGCGATAAGAACGACAATCAGCTCTACGAGCCGGGAACGGATATGGTTGGACTTCTTGATACGGTCTATAACCCTGCCAAGATGCCTGAGTTTGCGATATGGTTCGACTCGTTGCGTATGTATCCGAGTGCCGAGCCGCAACTCTACTTCCGAATGTTTACCGACAAGGCGTTCGTAAATCAGCGATTGGTCGATGCACAACGCCCCGAGCAGAAGAAGGCGATGCTCTACTTCAATGCCGACTATCCGCGTATTGACTCATTGGAGTTCGATAATATTCCGCGCGACAGCATCTTTATAGACCCTCAAACAAATGGTCGCGATACGGTTGCTTTGTGGTTTAATGTGGCAAAACTTCCCGATACAATTAAGGGTAGGATTGTCTATTATCGTCACGATTCGTTGCGACAACTCTCAAAAACCCGAGAGCCGTTGAAACTCGCGTGGAAATTGGTGGAAACAAAGGAGCAAGAGAAGGAGCGAGAGCGCATCGAAAAGGAGAAGGCAAAGGCAAAAGCAGAGGGTAGGGAGTTCAAAGACCCGAACTACAAAAATCCATTCTCGATGAAGATTTCGGCGGGTAAGGAGGTTAATCCCGAAAAGGGCTTCGATATAACCTTCGGTACACCTGCCGTGCGGTTGGATTCTATGGCTATCGAGTTGGTGGCTGTGGATGAGAATAAGCAGAAAACCCCGATAGAGTGGCATTTAGTGCGCGATACAATGAATATGTGTCGTTGGGCAGTAAAGGCTGATTGGAAGGAGAAAACCTCATATCATCTCTATATTCCGAAGAGGAGTATCACCGATATTATGGGCTATGAGAACGACTCTACGGTGATGGATTTCACAACCTACGATCCAGAGAAGTTTGCTACCGTGTCGCTCAATGTTAAGGGTGCAATGGGCAGTAGTTACATCATTCTGCTGACCGATAGTTCGGGTAAGACCTTGCAGGAGTTGAAGGGGGTGCGTACAGGTAAGTATCGCTTCAACTATGTATCACCGGGCGATATCCGTCTGCGAATCATCGAGGATAAAAACAGTAACGGAAAGTGGGATGCAGGAGATGTAGTTGCGGGGTTGCAACCCGAGCGTGCCGAGGCATACTTCAATGAGCGAGGTGAGGATGTATTCACGACCAAGATGAATTGGGATTTCGAGATAAATATCGATATGAATAAGATATTTATGCCGATGACTATGGAGAACTTGGTGAAGATGCTCGATGATAAGGAGGAGTCGCGTCTGCAAAAACTCTATGAAGAGTGGCAGAAGAAGCAGGGAGAGCCAAAGAAGAATGAGCAAACCCAAAATCAATCGAGCGGAGGAGGTATGGGCTTCGGAGGAATGGCAGGAGGTCTGAAATCTGCAACAAACACATTTAAGAAGTAGAGCGATGAGGAGATTTTTTAAGATATTAACCCTTGTGTTTGCCCTCTCGACCATTATGGTTATGGAGGGTAAGGCGCAACATACGATAGCCGTGACGGGAGGCTCAGGTTTTGCTACCGCACGCCCATATCCTGACCAAGTGATGCGCCCGATTTGGGGTACTTATCAGGTCGGCTTATCGTGGAGATACTACTCGATGCCGCGCATTTTGGCATGCTTCGGTGTTGATGTCGAGTTGTTGCAGCGTGGATACTCCTTTGCGCCATATCCGAGTAAGTACGAGAGCAAGAAGGATTACAAATACTACACTCGAAAGTTGAACTCGATAGTGGTACCGATAGTGTGGCAACCTCACTTCTATCTCTTCAAAAAACATCTGCGCTTATATTTGGAGGCAGCTCCAACCTTCTCATATAACTTCTCCTCGACATTCTACAATGACGAGAAGCACAGTATCAAGATAGATGGTACAATGGATGCCCCTATAAGCGGAAAGTACGACTTCCGTACCGAGCGAGATAATCGTTTTTCATTTGGATTGCGAGGTGGTGGAGGTTTAGACCTTATATTTGGTCAGGTCGAGGTGGGTGTGCGAGCCATGTACGACTTCGGTTACTCGGATATTCTGCGCAATCGAAACAAGTACTATGGTAACAACCTCGATTCGGAGGTTAAACCGGGTGAAAATCCATTCTACTACACTCCGTTGCGCTCGCCACTCGACAACTTGACTATATCGTTGAGGGTTGGTTTCCGTATAGGCAAGGCAGGATTTAAGGAGTGGGATTGGAAACGACCTCCGTTCCCGAAGAATAAAGAGGTGTTCAAATATACTTTTTAGACTAAAAATCGTTCTGATGCAGCGTAACGCACAAAACGGTATCATCACCTCCGATTTTGGGAGTTGAGAAATTTTAACTAATAAGAGCTAATAGCAATACAGAAATTATGGAAAATACAAGACAGGAAAAAGTTGCAAAGCAGATTCAGCGCGATATAGCGGAGATTTTTCAGCGCGACATAGCCGAGTCGTTGCGCGGAGTGCTGACTACGGTAACTGCGGTGCGCGTTTCGCCCGATTTGGGATATGCGAAGGTGTATGTCAGCGTATTCCCTTTCGATAAGGCACAGGCGACACTCGAAATCATCGAGCAACAGAATAGACTTATTCGTGGTGCGCTCGGTCGCCGTATGCGTTTTCAGGTGAAGACCATTCCAGAGTTGCAGTTCTTTATTGATGACTCGTTGGAGTATATCGAGAATATAGACTCTTTGTTGAAGAAGTAGCGGAGTTTGAAATAGCCGTAAAAGATGCAGTGGCGTATTGCTCTAAAATATCTCTCTTCGCGTAAATCACACTCGGTGATAAATATCATCGCTACGGTCAGTCTTGTAGCGGTGGTAGTGCCGGTTGCGGCTATGGTGATACTACTCTCGGTATTCAATGGCTTTGAGTCGTTGGTACGCGACCTCTACAAGGTCGTTGATGCCGATATCGAGATTACTACCGAAGGCAAATTTGACACCTCTGATACACCGTTGCTCCAAAAAATCGAGATGGTGGAGGGTGTTGAGTCTGTGTCGGCAGTGATGGAGCGGCAGGCTCTGCTCTCCTATCGCGATAACCGTGTAGCGGTGAAGTTGCGAGGTGTAGATGAGGAGTATAAAAGAGTAGTACCTATCGAGGCATACACCTCACTCGGTAATTGCGAGGTACAACTTGGCGACCTCGACCGACTGATGCTCGGCGAGGGTGTTGCCTACGAGTTGGGGATGTACTCAATGGCGGCAGGAGATGTTGAGGTCTATTCGCTTAGTGGAGGACAGATAGGCTCATTGTTGCCGACTTTTGCTTTGCGTAGTGAGTCGCTCGATGTGTGCGGAACATTTGTGATAGACCAGCAACACGCCTCATCGTTTGCGCTGACATCGTTGCGTGCAGCAAATCGAATCTTCGGTACGGAGAATATCGCGGATAAGGTGCTGGTGAAGGTTGCAGGAGGTGTATCGCACAATCGCACAGCGGAGCAGTTGCGAGAGGTGCTGGGCGAGGGGTATAAGGTTACTCTGCGCGAGGAGAAGAACGAAGGATTCTATGCCATAATGCGATACGAGAAGTGGGCTATATTTTTCGTTTCGTTATTGGTGTTGGTGATAGCGTCATTGTCGATTATCGGTACAGTGATAATGCTGATAATCGAGAAACGCGATGAACGACAAACGCTCCTTTCGATAGGTGCAGATAACGCCTTCATTCGAGGGATATTTGTCCGTGAGGGGTTGCTCATTTCGGGTGTTGGCGGAGCGATAGGTCTGCTTATAGGAGTGGGAGTGACACTCGCGCAACAACACTTTGGTTTTATAAAGATGCCGAATGGCAACTTCCTTATAGAGAACTATCCTGTGGAGTTGCAGATAACGGATTTAGTGGTAATTTTAGTGGTGTTTTTGGCGGTAGCATTGGGCGTTTCGCTCGTTGCAACCTCCGCAATGATAAAGAAAAAAGATAGATGAAAAGGTGGACATATATACTCTTTCTTGTGATAGCAGTGGCTATTACGGGTTGTAAGAAACATAGGGTTATCTCTGACGACACCCTTGCCGATATATTTCACGATGCCTTTGTCGTAAATGCCTATATCGGGGAGGAGCGCATCAATCTCGACTCGTTGCAAATATATGAGCCGATATTTAATCGTTATGGCTATACCACAGATGATGTGATCTATACGATAGGCAACTTTTCACAGCGCAAGAGTGCCCGTCTGGGTATGGTGGTTGAGCAGGCTATATCGCGTTTGGAGAGCGAGAATAAGGAGTATAAAAAGCGGGTTGTGATACTCGATACCATTCGTAATGTGGCAGTGCGTACCTTTACTCGAACGGTATACGAGGATTCGCTGATTTGGGCAAAGAAGCGAGCCGACACCACAAAGTTGCGAGTGGAGATTTCGCCTATATATCCGGGCGAATATGTTGTCACCTACAACTACAAGTGTGGAGCAGATACAGAGTTGTATCCTCGCCGTGCCGAGTTCTATTTCGAGGATGAGGATGCATTTCGCAGTGGTTTTGCTTCGGCTTCGTTGCAAAATATGGGCAAGGTCAATCGTACTCTTGTATCGAAGAGGCGAATGCACAAACTTGTACTGAATTTAGGTACTCTGCAAAAGGTTGAGCCACCGAAGAAACAAGATGCGTGGAGGAGGCGTTGGGCAAAGAAGATGAAGCAGAACAAATACGATTGCGCCATACGCAACTTGAAGGTGGTATATAAGCCACAAGAGAGTGCGGCTATTGATGACTTGTTCGAGCGATATGTAGATATAAAGATTTTTGCCGATGGATTTCTTATTAAGAAGGATAGCCTCACACTATCTCCTGACTCCACAAGGGTTTCAACCCCGACCACTCATAACGATTAAGTGCTTTGCCGATGGCGGTCACGAAATTGTCTCCGTGGAGCAGTATGGCGAAGGACTTGACTCAACCGCAGGTGTGGAGTTCTATTCCGGTATAGTGTGCGCAGGCTTTATCAATACCCATTCACATATTGAGCTGTCCTATCTACGCGGAGCTATTGCCGAGGGAGAAGGGTTTGCTGCATTTGCCGAGAGTATAGGCAGGGTGCGTGGCAACTTCTCGGAGGAGGAGCGACTATCGGCTATTGTTGAGGCAGACAAGACGATGTGGCAAGAGGGAGTGGATGCTGTTGGTGATATTGTGAATGGCGCAACATCGTTTGCGGTGAAATCTTTGAGCCCGATAGAGTACCACAACTTTGTCGAGGTCTTTGGACTGCGCGAGTGCAACTTGGAGCGACAACGCGAACTGCTGAAATACCCCAACACTTCATTAACCCCTCATTCGACATACTCTGTGCCTGATAAGGCGTTTAAGGAGGTGTGCGGTGATGACATGGAGAAGCCATTGTCTATTCATTTCATGGAGTCGCCCGCCGAGGCGGAGCTATATGCCGGTTGTGGCTCATTGCATGAGTGGTACGAGAAGGTGGGCTTTGAGTGCGACTTTTTGCACTATGGCTCTCCTGCCAAGCGAATTGTGGAGTGTGTGCCGAAGGAGAGGGGGTTGTTGCTTGTTCATAATTGCGAAGTGACAACAAACGACATTGATGCCATTATGGAGTACTTTACTGCACCTGTATCGTGGGTGTTGTGTCCGCGCTCGAACAACTATATATCGCGAGTGAAGCCTCGTAGCGTGGAGCTGTTGCGTGCTGCATCTCCTAATATAAATATATGTATAGGTACAGACTCGCTTGCTTCGAATAGGTCGTTGTCGATGTTGGAGGAGTTGAAGATGTTCAGCGGTATTCCTCTTGCCGAGTTGTTGCAGTGGGCGACAATCAATGGAGCGAAAGCTCTCGGTGTGGCGGATAGACTCGGTTCGATAGAGGAAGGAAAGAGGAGTGGCATCGTAAATCTGAAAGGGGTAGATTTGAATGATTTTACATTGACACCCGACTCGAAGGCGGTGCGTATAGTGTGACCCCGAACTTGAAATTTAACAATAATCGGAGCGTTTGTGCTACTAAAATTCGATTTCGTTGAATAGTACAGATTTGGCGATAATGTATTTGATATAATAACTATTTTTGCGCTATACATAGATAGTTATGGCAGAGAATAGCGAAAAGTGGAATAAGGCTGCGAAGGGATTTAAGCAGTATATAAAGTTGGAGAAAGGCTTGTCCGACAATACGGTTGATGCGTATATGCGCGATTATACCAATTTTGCGGGCTTTATTCTCCATAGATACGATGTTGCTCCTGTGGAGGTTGAGCCATATATGGTGGAGCGATATCTGGCATACCTCTTCGAGGAGTGTAATCACGCCAGGGCATCGCAAGCACGCGAGTTGAGTGGCGTGAAGGCTTTTTTTAACTATATGCTTGTAAACGATAAAATCGAGACCTCTCCTACCGAACTTATCTCAGCTCCGAAGCGCACACGCCATCTTCCCGATGTGCTTACGGTCGAGGAGGTCGAGCAGATTATCAACTCGATACCTATCGATACCGCCAAGGGCAAGCGTGATAGGGCGATGTTGGAGTTGCTCTATTCGTGCGGATTGCGAGTATCGGAACTTACGGCACTGCGTTTATCGGACCTATTCTTTGGCGAGGGCTATATTCGCGTTATGGGTAAGGGTAGCAAGCAACGCCTTGTGCCTATCGGAAATGTGGCGCGTGAGCGCATAATGATATATATGGATTGTCGCAAGGCTAAGGATTCGAAAAATAAGGACATCCTCTTTTTGAGCAATCGTGGTGGGGCATTGACTCGCGTTATGGTTTTCTATGTTATCCGTGATGCTGTTGAACGCGCAGGAATAGAGAAGACGGTGAGCCCTCACATATTCCGCCACTCGTTTGCTACACATCTGCTGGCTGGCGGTGCGAATATCCGTCAAGTGCAGGAGATGCTCGGGCACGAGAGTATCGAAACAACCGAGATTTATACCCACCTCGATACTACACGACTGCGCGAAACAATCGCAAAAATCTCGTTGTAATACGGTTAGAAGGAGTCTATGGGGCAGGCGATGAAGGGATATAAGGCGCGTGGCGTGGTGCTTTCGACCGTAAAGTATGGCGATAGCGGAATGGTTGTGCAGATGCTCACCGACCGCTATGGTCGCCAGAGCTATATGGTGCAGGGGGTGCGTTCATCGCGTGGTCGCGGCTCGAAGATGGCACTCTTTCAACCCCTTTTTGTCTTGCAGTTCGAGGGTTTGGAGTCCTCGCATAGCGACCTGCACAAGATGCGCGAGGTGCAGAACGATATAGTATTTAAGTCGTTGCCTTACGATATTCGCAAATCGACCATGGCTTTGTTTATGGCGGAGGTGTTGTATCGTTTGGTGGGGGAGAGCGAGGCTAATGAGCCACTCTTTGACTTTGTCTATAACTCGGTGCGGGCGTTGGACGAGATTGAGGAGGGTGTGGCTAATTTCCATCTCTGGTTTTTGGCAAATCTGAGCCGTTACCTCGGCTATTTTCCGGGAAATGAACACCGCAAGGGGTGGTGGTTTGATATGCGCGAGGGGTTGTATGTGGGGAGTATGCCACTGCACGACCACACTATGAATGCCGAGGAGGCGGAGCTGCTGCGCGACTTGACCGAGTGCGACTTGGAGTGCTTGGGCGAGATACCTCTCAACCGCGAACAGCGTGTAGCAATGCTCTCACGCCTTGTCGAGTACTACTCTATCCACTTGGAGGCTATACGCTCGGTGCGCTCTATCGAGATTCTGCAAGAGGTGTTCTGATGTGGGCTGTTCCCAAATCTTGTAAATAATATTACGAAATTATGAAGAGATTATTTCTTTTGTTCAGTTGTGTTTTGCTCCCGTTGATTGGATTTGCAAGATCTAGCACGGAAGCGCGTTTCAAAATGTGGTACGATGAGCCCGCCGATGAGTTTATTGAATCGCTGGTAATGGGCAATGGCAGCTTGGGCGCAATTATATATGGAGGAGTGCAAAAAGAACTCATTAATCTCAACGAGAGTACTCTGTGGTCGGGTGAGCCTGTTAAATCCACAATCAATCCCGAGGCGGCTAAAGCCACTCTTGCTGCCATTCGTAAGGCTTTGGACGAGGGAGATTATCGTGAGGCAGAGAGGCTGCAACATGGGTTACAGGGCAGATTCTCGCAGGTATATATGCCAATGGCTGGCCTGCATATCGAGTTTAAGGGTGATAGCATAGCATCGAACTATCGCCGTGAGCTCGATTTGTCGAGGGCCATTACAACCGTGAGATATAACATTGGGGGAACCGAGTACAACCGAACATATTTTGCTTCACATCCCGATAAGGTCGTGGCTGTGGAACTTACAGCAAAGGGAGGGGGTGCGATAAATGGTGAGATTGCATTGGATAGCAAACTCCATTACACAACCTTTGCCGCTGATGGAGTTTTGACGACCGAAGGATATGCGCCATATAATATCTCTTTCAGAACCAAGGAGATATCGTGGGATGAAAATCGCGGTATCCATTTTACAATACTTGTCAAGCCGGTCGAATTTGATGGTACGGTGGAGTGTAGAGATGCGAAACTTGTGCTTAAAGATTGTAAGCGCGTGGTACTACTCGTTGCCTCTGCCACAAGTTTTAATGGTTTCGATAAGGACCCTGTTAAGGAGGGGCGAGACTATAAGGCTATTGCTCGCAAGCGTTTAGCTGATGCCGAAAGATTCTCCTTTGCCGAGTTACAGAGGCGACACCTTGACGACTATACCCGATATTTCAATCGCGTTGATATAGAGTTTGATGGCGAAGATAAATCCAATATCCCAACCGATGATCGTTTGAAGAGCTATTCGGCAGGTGCCGAGGATAGAGAGTTAGAGGCTCTCTATCTCCACTTTTCGCGTTATTTAATAATCTCGGCTTCTCGCACCGAGAATGTACCAATGAATTTGCAGGGAATATGGAACGAAAGCATTCTGCCTCCTTGGAATAGCAACTATACCATAAATATCAATACCGAAGCGAACTATTGGGGTGTGGAGGTGTTCAATCTGTCGGAATTTCATCAGCCGCTGTTGTCGTTCCTTTCACAGTTGTCCAAGTCGGGCGAAAAAACGGCTCGTGATTACTATGGTTGTAGCGGATGGTGCGCCTGTCATAACTCCGACATTTGGGCAATGACTAACCCTGTCGGAGAGGGGAAGGGTCGCCCTTATTGGGCAAATTGGAATATGGGCGGTGCGTGGTTGGCAACCCACTTATGGGAGCACTACCTCTACACACAAGATAGAGAGTTCCTTGCAAAGTATGCTTATCCGTTGTTGAAGGGAGCATCGCAATTTCTGCTTGATTGGGTAGTTGAGGACAAAAATACCGGTTATATCGTGACCTCCCCATCGACCTCGCCAGAGAATTGTTTCAAGGATCCGCAGACGGGTCACAAAGTATCAACAAGTGTTGGTGCCACTGCCGACCTTGCTATTATACATGAGCTCCTTTCTGATACATGGTCGGCTGCCGAGATATTGGGCGTGGATGTCGAATTTAAGGCGAAGATGAAGACTGTGCTCGATCAACTTCTTCCATATCAGATAGGGCGTAATGGCGCATTACAAGAGTGGAGTAAGGATTTCGAGGAGTGGGACCCTAAACATCGCCATACTTCACACTTGATAGGTCTGTATCCGGGTAGCCATATATCGAAGGAGCGCACTCCCGAACTCGCAAAGTCCATAGAACGCACTCTCGAACTTCGAGGAAATCTCTCTACGGGTTGGGCAATAGCTTGGCGTACAGGTCTTTATGCTCGTCTGCTTGATGGAGAAAAGGCATATTCGATTTATCGCCTTTTGTTGAACTACACTCGCGAGCTGAATACCAAAGTTGTTGCGGCTGGTACTGTCGGAGGAACATATCCGAATATGTTGGACTCTTGCCCTCCATTTCAGATTGATGGCAACTTGGGCGCACCTGCTTGTGTTACGGAGATGCTTATGCAGTCGCAATATAGTTCGATAGATCTGCTCCCTGCTCTGCCGAAATCTTGGAGAAATGGCTCATTCAGGGGGCTGCGTGCAAGAGGAGCTTTTGAGGTAGATGCAAAGTGGCGAAGTGGTACTATTGTTAGTGGAAAGGTTATATCTCAGATGGGAGGAGAGTGTGTTTTGAGGACTCTATCGCCAATTAAGATCAAGGGAGCTGAGGCAGAATACTCCAAAGATGGACGATATTTCGTGGTTACTTTTGCTACACGGAAGGGTGGCGTATATAGATTCTGATTGCAGAACAAGAAGAGAGTATGTTCGAATTCTTAATTTTTAATTCTTAATTTTTAATTTTATTTGTATCTTTGCATCGTTGGAGATGTTAATGAAATAACACAAAATTATAAATCATTAAAAATAAGTAAGTTATGTTCGCAATTGACAATTACGACTTTTCGGGCAAGCGCGCGATTATCCGCGTGGATTTCAATGTACCTCTCAATGGCGAGGGACAGGTAACAGACGACACTCGTATTCGTGCCGCTATTCCAACCATCAAGAAGGTGTTGGAGAAGGGTGGTGCCGTAATCCTTATGTCGCACCTCGGTCGTCCAAAGAAGAATCCGGATCCAAAGTTCTCGTTGGAGCAGATTATCCCTGCTATCGAGGCTCGTTTGGGCGAGAAGGTTATGTTCGCAGGTGACTGCATGGGCGAGAAGGCTGCCGAGATGGCTGCTGCTTTGAAGCCGGGTGAGGTTATGTTGCTCGAAAACCTCCGTTTCTACGCAGAGGAGGAGGGTAAGCCTCGTGGCTTGGCTGAGGATGCTACCGATGAGGAGAAGAAGGCTGCAAAGAAGGCTCTCAAAGAGGGACCACAGAAGGAGTTCGTGAAGAAGCTCGCTTCGTATGCTGACTGCTTCATCAACGATGCATTCGGTACTGCACACCGCGCTCACTCTTCGACTGCGCTTATCGCTGAGTACTTCCCACACGACAAGATGTTCGGCTATGTAATGGAGAACGAGTTGAAGGCTATCGATGGTATGATGCAGAACCCACAGCGTCCATTCGTGGCTATCGTTGGTGGCTCGAAGGTTTCGACCAAGATTACCATTATCGAGACTTTGATGGAGAAGGTTGATAAGATTATCATCGGTGGTGGTATGACCTACACCTTCGCAGGTGCTCTTGGTGGTCATGTAGGTAAGTCGATTTGCGAGCCGGATATGTTCCCTGTTGCTCTTGATATTCTTGCAAAGGCAAAGGCAAAGGGCATCGAGTTCGTAATGTCGCCTGATGCTCTCGTAGCAGATGCTTTCGGTGAGGAGGCAAACACAAAGAGTGCCCCTGTAAACGATATTCCTGCCGAGTGGGAGGGTGTTGATATCTCCGAGGAGGGTAAGAAGCTCTTCCGTGAGGAGATTTTGAAGTGCAAGACTATCCTTTGGAACGGTCCTGTTGGCGTATTCGAGATTAACAAGTTCGCTACCGGCTCGCGTGCCGTAGCAGAGGCTATTGCCGAGGCTACCCAGCAGCATGGAGCATACTCACTCATCGGTGGTGGCGACTCTGTTGCTTGTATCAACAAGTTCGGTCTTGCTGACAAGGTATCGTATGTATCTACCGGTGGTGGTGCCCTCTTGGAGTATATCGAGGGTAAGGAGTTGCCGGGTGTAGCTGCTATCCGCAAGTAAAATCTATTTTGAGCGAGGGAATTTTGCACCGCTCTTCAATAAGCGAGTTCCTCACATAGGTCTACTATGCTGCGGACTCGCTTTTTTGTTTGGCACAAAATTCCCTCGCTCAAAATAGATTTTCTTTTGCGGATAAGAAAGTAATTTTAAGGAGCGTTTGCTGCGTTATACTACGATAATCCGCTTGCTCATTTACGATTAGTAAACTGCGCAAGCGGATTTCTTGTTTGCCTTGCAACCATCTGCTTAAATTCCAATTTTGATATTTGGGTAACTATCTCCTTAAAATGGCTTTCTATAATCTTAACTTTCGGGCTGTGCGCTACAACTTCTGACACGAAAATGTAATTGGAGGCATTCGAGGAAAATAATTTTGCATTTTGCATTCTGTATTTTTTTCTCTATATTTGCCTTATGATGTTGAAAATGGTCGGAAAAGTGTTGCATTTGGCTCTGCTGGCAATAGTACTTTTGGTACTGTCGGCAAGTGATGCCGTTGCTAAAACGAAGTTCTCGGCTATTAGGAATACCCCCCCCCAACCGATTGAAAAGCAAGAACATAGCGTAATTCTTCGTAAGAACGGCAAGGTCGATTGGTGGGAGATGAATCAAACCTACTCCACGCGTTTTCGTGCTGAACAGTTGGTTGTTCCCGTGTCGTTGGTCACTTTGGGAGTGTTAGGTATTGGCGAAAATTCGCCTATGCGTGGTATCAATCTCGCCATACGAAATGGTCTGAACGAGGCGAGTGGCGGTGTAAAACTCCGTTTTGATGACTATGTACAATATGTTCCTGTTGCCTTCTACCTTACACTCGATTTTATGGGTTTGAAGGCAAAGCACTCCTTTGGTGAGCGTGTGGCAGTGGCTGCGGTAACCTATATTGCTGTAACGGCAATATCGCAGGGGTTGAAATATACAGTGCGTGAGCCTCGCCCCGATACGGGTACGCGCAACTCCTTCCCTTCGGGACACACTATGACCGCCTTTGCGGGAGCAGAGTTGGTGCGCTCGGAGTATGGTTGGGGTGTCGGTATGGGGGCATACGCGGTGGCGGCAACGGTCGGATTTATGCGAATGTACAACGGTCGCCATTGGTTTAACGATGTCTTGGCAGGTGCCGGTTTGGGTATCTTGTCGGCACGAATAGGTTATTGGATGTTGCCACTCAATCGCCATATCTTCCGTATCCCTCGCAAGGGGCAGGCGATGGTCGCTTCTCCTATCTACTACAACAACACAAAGGCTGTTGGGCTAACTTGCGCGATACAGTTTTAGCCAATCTCTCCTACATACTCAAAGTCCAAGAGTCGGCGACGCAGGTCGGCACTCTTCACGCGAATACGCATCTTGTCGCCAATGGTGAAGACCTTGCCCGTAGAGTGTCCATAGACCTCGTATCGCTCCTCATCGAATTGGTAGTAGTCGCCCGGAATATCGCGCATAAGCACCATACCCTCGACTATCGAGTTCTCCAATTCGACATATATGCCCCACTCGTTCATACCCGAGATATGACCATCGAACTCCTCGCCAATCTTGTCCGCCATAAACTCCACCATCTTATACTTTATAGATGCGCGTTCTGCCTCGGCAGCGATAACCTCTCGCTCGGAGCAACGCACACAGAGTGACTCGTGCATATCCTTGTCTGCCGAGCGTTTGCCATCGAGATAACGCTGCAACAGACGATGCACCATCATATCGGGATAGCGGCGAATTGGCGATGTGAAGTGGGTGTAGTATGGGAAAGCCAAGCCGTAGTGTCCGATATTGTCAGTGGTATATACCGCCTTTGCCATTGAGCGAATGGCGAGTGTCGAAACGACATTCTCTTCGGGTTTGCCCTTTATTGTTGCGAGCAGTTTATTTAACTCCTTTGCTGCGGCATTGCCCTTGTCGAGTGGCGATTTGAAGATATGACCGAAGCGCAAAATGAAGGAACGGAATCGCTCGAACTTGTCGCTGTTTGGAGTGTCGTGAACACGGAAAACCATTGTGCGCTCCTTACCGTGCGCGCGGGCGCAGAACTCCGCCACGCGGCGATTTGCGAGGAGCATAAACTCCTCGATAAGCTGGTTAGCCTCCTTCTGCACCTTGAAATATACGCCCGTAGGCTTTCCCTTTTTGTCGAGGTGGAATTTTGCTTCACGGCGTGAGAAGGCTATCGCACCCTTACGGAAACGCTCCTTGCGAAGTGTTTGAGCAAGGTTGTGGAGTGTCAAAATCTCATTTTTACACTTGCCCTCGCCCGATTCGATAACTCTTTGTGCCTCCTCGTAGGAGAAGCGGTGGTCGGAGTGTATTATGGTGCGACCAAACCACTCTTGCAAGATTTTTCCCTTCTCGTCAATGTGGAAAATTGCAGAGAAGGCGAGTTTATCTTCGTGTGGTCGGAGTGAGCAGAGGTCGTTACACAACCTCTCTGGCAACATCGGGATTGTCCTATCAACGAGATAGACCGAAGTTCCTCGCTCTACTGCCTCGTCATCAATCGTGGAGTCGGGCTTGACATAGTGGGTAACATCGGCAATATGGACACCGACCTCCCACTTGCCATCACCGATAGGGCGTACCGATAGTGCATCATCGAAATCCTTTGCGTCTGCCGGGTCTATCGTGAGGGTTGGCACTTGGCGCATATCCCTACGCTCGGCAATATCGCGCTCGGTGATGCGACCATCAATCGCTTCGGCAGCCTTTACAACCTGCTCCTCGAACTTGTACGGCAAGTCGTATTCGAGCAGAATGGCGTGCATCTCGGCATCATTATCGCCCGCCTCGCCAAGTACATCTACCAACTCGCCCTGTGGCAGGCGGTCGCCATTGCGCCACTCAACAATGCGTACGGCAACCTTATCGTCTTGTTTGAGGTGCGGATATTTTTTGAGTGAGATGGCGATATCGACAGGCATCTTGCGCGAGTCGGGAACTACGATTGCTGTGGTTTTCGATGCTATATCCACACGACCTGCGTAGCAACGAGGTGAACGCTCCAAAACCTTCGATATTTCGCCCTCTTTTGCTCCGTTGCGCGATGTGTGGGTTACGATAACCTCCACACGGTCGCCATTCAGGGCGTTGCGGGTATTGCGCTGATGCACAAACACATCGCTCTCCAACTCCTCGCACTGCACATACATCGTACCCGAGGCGGACATATCGACCACACCCTCGTAGCGCGGCATCTTGCTACGGCTGAGGTGGTATTTTCCTCTGCCCTCCATCTCGATATAGCCCTGTTCGAGCAGATGGTCGAGTATGCTCATTGTGAGGTTGCGACCTTCACGGTCTGCTCCGCCCGATGCGGCAGCGAGATATTTTAGTGTAAACCGCTTTTCAGGCATCTCGCGAAATGCATTCACGATAAATCCCGCACGGTCGTTAAATGAAATCTTCTTTCCTCTTTTCGTTGTTCGCTTTGATTTTCTCTCTTTCATCTTTTTAGTTTTTTTTGAACTCCTAATCTTGTCACGGCGCAACTTTTTTTGGGAGTTTAAGGAATTTAAGGAATTTAGGGAAGCGCCGCAGGCCTAAACAAAAATACCTTTAATTGTCAATTCGTCAATTGTCAATTTGAAAACTCCTAACTAGTTTCTCCATAAACTCAACCCCCACCTCTATCGCTCTCTCGTCAGGGGCAAAGGTCGAGGTATGGCTGCGACCTGCCGATGTTCCAACTCCTAAACGATAGAAAAGCGATGGATATTTCACGCAGTAGTGCCCGAAATCCTCCGCTGTATATCGTTTTTCGAGCATCTTTACCGCAACGCCCTTTTCGGTGGCGAGGGCGATAGCCTTTTCGACAAGTGCATTATCGCTCACAACGGCAGGGTAGCCGTGGTTAATATCGACCTCGGTCGTTGTCCCAAACTTCGCATCTACCGACTGCGCCGCCGCCTCGATAATGCGCCAAATGGTGTGGCGATGCTCCTCGCTGAAACAGCGCATCGTACCCTCCATATAGACCTCGTCAGGGATTACATTCGTTGCACCATCGGCAATTACCTTACCTATCGAAAGCACCATATTTTCGTCGTTTACAGCATTCAACATCGTTACAAGATGCGCTGCGGCAACCACCGTATCATTCAACTGCGCACGCATTGCTCCGTGTCCGCCCTTACCGCGTACCCAGAAGCGCAACTCGTCGTTGGCTGCCATAAACTCCCCCTTGCAGAAGCCCAACTCGCCAACCTCCAAACCGCTATCGGTGTGTTCGCCAATCACAGCTATGACATTGTAATTTGCAAACGGCTTTTCTTCTAAAACCTTCGATGCGCCACCCGGATTGCACTCCTCGCCAGGTTGGAAAACGCCGAAGATTGTACCCTCAAAATCGCGCTTCTCGGCAAGGCGCAACAATACGCCATACAGTACCGCAGCGTGAATATCGTGTCCGCAGGCGTGCATCACACCGCACCTCTGCGATGCGTATTCCAAACCCGTCTGCTCCTCGATTGGGAGGGCATCGATATCGGCACGCAAAACCACCGCCTTCGACAAATCGCCCTTGCCCTCAATCTTTGCCAAAACGCCTGTGTTGGCTATGCGCGAGTGCGAAATGCCCGCCTCGGTGAGGCACTGCTCGATATATTCAGCGGTCTGCACCTCCTCGAACGAGAGTTCGGGGTGGCGGTGCAGGTGTCTGCGAAATTCTACTGCCGTAATCATTGTGCTATAATCTTAATTTCGTAAAGTTTACTCCAATTTTTGCCCGTTACAAAGATGCGCTTTGTCGCCTTGTCGTAGGCTATGCCGTTGAGGACATCAGTGCGACTATCTCGCTCCTTTTCGGGGAGTATTTCCGAGAGGTCGATAACACCCTCGACAACTCCGTTTTCAGGGTTGATAATCACGATATGGTCGGTGGTATAGACATTTGCCCAAATCTTGCCATCTATCCACTCCAACTCGTTGAGGTACTGCAAGGATTCGCCTCGCAAAGTAACACCAAAACGCCCCTCCTGCTTCATTGTTTCGGGGTTGAGAATGCGGATATAGTTCGAGCCATCGGACATATACAACCTCTCGCCATCGGTGGTCAAGCCCCAACCCTCGCCCTTGTAGGTGTGGGTAGCGAGGTGCGCCAAACTCTTGCGGTCGTAAGTGTGCAACTTGCCATTGAGCCAAGTGAGCTGATAAATTTTGTCGCCAAGAATGGTTATACCCTCGCCAAACTCCTCGTCAGAGATTGGTTTTGCCTCCAAAACCTTGCCTGTTGCGAGGTCGGAGCGCAAAATTCGGGAGTTGCCATACTCGCCCGTTCCTTCCCACAATTCGCCATCTATGAACTGCAAACCCTGCGTGTAGCTGGTACGCAAATGGGAAGTCGGATCGTAGCCATGTCGTTCTGTGAGCCAAGGAGTTGGGGAAACATGTTGTCTTCCTAAGACCGCTTGGCCTCCGACTTTTCCTTCCCACAATTCGCCATCTATGAACTGCAAACCCTGCGTGTAGCTGGTACGCAAATGGG
>JAZQHQ010000007.1:0-15432 GCA_045540675.1 Alistipes sp.
GCTCGGATGGTGGAATAGGTAGACACGCCGGACTTAAAATCCTGTGGCCAGTAATGGCCGTGCGGGTTCGATTCCCGCTCCGAGTACATAGAAAAAGAGTTGAAATCTGAGATTTCAACTCTTTTTCTATTTGTCCTCCAAATATGCTATCACCTCTTCGGCATTTGGTTTTGCAAACCAGCGGATATCTTTATCACGTCTAAACCAAGTCATCTGGCGTTTGGCATAACGGCGAGAGTTGCGTTTTATCAACTCCACAGCCTCTTCACGGGTTATCGTGCCATCGAAATAGTCAAACATCTCGCTAAAACCAACGGTCTGCAAGGCGTTCAGCTGGCGGTGGGGTAGCATCGCTCTCGCTTCCGCCTCCAAGCCCGCCTCCATCATCAGATCCACGCGGCGATTTATGCGGTCATACAACTCCTCGCGAGGATAATCGATACCAGCCTTCACAATCTCGAAATCTCGCTTTTTCGCCCCACCTTTTCGCAGTGCAGAGTAGGGTTGTCCCATTGTCAGGCAGACCTCTACGGCACGCAAAACTCGCTGTGGATTGCATCTATCCACCTCATTATAATAGACCTCGTCTAACTCTCGCAACTGTTCGACAAGCGACTCCAACCCCTCCGTTTCGAGCCTTCGGAGCAGCTCCTCACGCAATGCAGGCTCGGCATCGGGCAAATCGTCCATACCCTCGCATAACGCCTTGATATACAATCCCGAGCCACCCACGGCAACAACCATATCGTGCTTCTCGAACAACTCCGCAAGTCGCTCCAACGCCACACGCTCGTATGCGCCGCAGTTAAACTCCTCGCTAACATCAAGACAATCAACCAAATGGTGCTCCACACGCTCCATCTGCTCACGCGAAGGTTGAGCCGTACCTATCGCCATACCGCGATAGAATTGGCGCGAGTCGGTCGATATAATCGGTGCGCCAAAATGCTCGGCTACGGCAATACTCAAATCGGTCTTACCCGAGCCTGTCGCCCCGACAATAACGATAAGTCGCTTTCTACCACTCGTCATCGCCATCGCTATCGCCGTCAAATCCTCCGAAATCGTCCATCATCTCCTCGAAGATAGAGCCTGTATTTGAGTCCACTGCATCGGGATCGTATTGATCGGGCACAGGGGCATTCTCAAATGCTACACGAGGGTATTCGAGTGCCGGATTTGGCTCTGACGAGCCCACCAACTCAATATAGAATGCTCGCTCGGCAAACATATCGAAGAGGTAAATCAGACGAGTATAATCTGCCACGATAATCTCCGCCAGCGTGGTCTTTGCCATTGGCAGTGGCGCATCTTCACCCTCGTAGCCCGTATCGCCCATATCCATAAGCGTAAATTCGCGACAACGCTGCCACTTCTCGTCAGCAGTAAAGAACGAAGCCATACAATCGTCATAACCGATAGAGCGAATTATAAAGTCGTGAAACTCCGACAACTTCATCATCGGATCAACCTCGAAATCGCGAACGAAATTATCGTTCTCATCGCTCAACATTCTGAATTTAAGAATCATATACTTATCTGTTTATTGTTTCTATATATCGTGTGATAGTGGGGGAGGAACACAGCCTGCTGTATCGAAGTCGCCCCAACGCTCCGCAATCGAGTCAATCGTAGCAAACAACACCGCAGGTTCATTCTCCGTAACCAACTTCATTCGCGTATCCTTAAAGTTTGGCAGCCCCTTAAAGTAGTTCGACAAGTGTCGGCGCATCTCCAACACGCCTACACGCTCGCCCTTCACTTCAATAGACTTTGCCAAATGCTCCTTCGCTATCACCACGCGCTCTACAACGCTCGGTTGTGGCAACACCTCACCCGTATCGAGATAGTGGCGCACCTCCCTAAATATCCAAGGTCGCCCGTATGTTGCTCTGCCAATCATCACAGCATCAACGCCATAGCAGTCGAACATCTCGCGAGCCTTCTCACCCGAATCGACATCACCATTACCGATAATCGGGATTGTAATCAGCGGATTATTTTTGACCTTTCCTATTAAAGTCCAATCTGCCTCGCCCTTGTAGAGTTGACAACGGGTACGCCCATGAATTGTAAGCGCAGCGATACCGACATCTTGCAGTCGCAGGGCAATCTCCTCGATATTTTTCGACTCATCGTCCCAACCAAGGCGAGTTTTAACCGTAACGGGCTTTTTCACCGCTTCGACAATCTGCTTTGTCATCTCGACCATCAACGGCACATCGCGCATCATTCCTGAGCCTGCACCTCGACCTGCGATTTTCTTCATCGGACAGCCGAAGTTAATGTCTATAATATCGGGATTAGCGCTCTCGGCAATGCGTGCTGCCTCGACCATCGGCTCTATCTGGTTGCCATAAATCTGAATTGCCACAGGTCGCTCGAAATCGTTGATATTCAACTTTGCACGCGACTTCCACGCATCGCGAATAAGCCCATCGGAGGAGATAAACTCCGTAGTAACCATATCCGCACCAAACCGCTTGCAGATATAGCGGAACGATGGGTCGGTTACATCCTCCATCGGGGCAAGAAACAACGCCTCCTTGCGAAACTCTATATCGCCAATCTTCATCGGTGCTTATAAATTTGGTAAGAATTAACAATATTTTGCCATACAATATATGCCGTAGGTGCAATACAAGCCAACGGATTCAAGAACGACTGTGCCAACCATATTGCAAAGACCGTATTCTTCTGTCCGAGTGCCTGACCTCCTGCCGCCTCATCGCCATATTTGCGACCAAGCCAATGTCCAAGAGTGAATTGCAGCAAACATATTACCAATGCCACCGCAGCCAACCACAACTCGGTTTCGATATGCTCCAAGCCACTTTCGATAATGAAGTGGGTGGTCTTGCCCATAATCACTATCAGCGAGCCAAGCCATAGGTAGAACGATATCATCGCGTGTGAGCCTATCAAATTGGCAAATTTAGGCGTCAGCCATCTGCATAACTGCGACACCACAAACGGAGCAATCAGCAATGGCGTAACTCGCGCCAAAATCTCAACTATGGTAC
Source organism: Alistipes sp. (assembly GCA_045540675.1). Taxonomy (GTDB): domain Bacteria; phylum Bacteroidota; class Bacteroidia; order Bacteroidales; family Rikenellaceae; genus Alistipes. Next base: position 3,024 of record JAZQHQ010000007.1, read on the forward strand.
AGGTGCCATTACCCCACGCCGAGAGTATCGGAGGAGCAATAAAGGCGGTTAGGATATTGCATATTAGGCTATGCGTAGCCATTGTTTCGACCTTCGCGCCCAACATTCCCGCAATAACCACAGCCCCCATTGCCATAGGTGCTAACGCGCAAATCATACCTCCTTGTGCCACAGTATCACCCAATGGACTCAACATCCAATAGACCAACACTGTTCCCACAATCTGCGCCACCATCAACCAAAAGTGCAACCACGAAGGTCGCATCTCACGAATATCCACACGGCAGAATGTGCAGAACAACATCGAGAAGATAAAGAATGGGGTAGAGATCTCTCCACTCCACTCATCGAATGCACTGATAGGGTAGCACAACAATGCGCCAACCACCATACCGATAGGCATAGAGATTGAGCGCATTGTGTGTGAAGAAATAGGCATTTGTCGTTATTCTATTCCATTAAAGAAGTATGGCGCGTACTTAAAGCCACATTTGTCGTACAACTTACGCAACAAGTGCATACGACGAGCAAAGTCATCATAATTCTGATTGCCATACGACCAGCCAACCTCTGCAATAGCAGCAGTACGAGGCAAAATCATATGCTGAACATGGTCGAAAGTAGCAACATACTCGGTCCACATATTACCTTGAACGCCGATGATACACTTACGCTCCATCTCATTGAGTTGGTCATAAGGGTCAAATGTATACGCTGTACGAAGGGTAATTGGGCGCTTGCCATTTCGTCCACCACAGATAGGCTCGCCATTCTTTACACGGTCCGAAGTGTTTGCATAGTCGAGGTAACAGAAGTGGTGCGGAGACATAACAACCTTGTTACCCAACTTAGCAGCCAAGATACCTCGCTTAGCACCACGCCAAGCCATAACAGTAGCAGTCTTCGATACTCCACCTTCGAGAATCTCGTCCCAACCGATAATATTACGGCCATGCTTCTCCGCAAGATATTTCTCTACTCGTTTCATAAAATAGCTCTGCAACTCGTGCTCGTCTTTCAAACCCTCCTCAGCAATGCGCTTCTGACAGTCAGGACACTCCTTCCAACGATGCTTAGGACACTCATCGCCACCAATATGGATATATTTCGATGGGAATAATGCAACAATTTCATCGAGCACACCTTCGACAAATTTGAATGTCGACTCACGACCTGCGCACAATACATCTTTCGAGATTCCCCAACGAGTACGCACCTCGTAAGGACCCTTTGTACAACCGAGTTCAGGATATGTTGCTAACGCAGCAACCATGTGTCCGGGCATATCTACCTCAGGAATAACCTCGATATATCGCTCAGTTGCATAACGCACGATATCGCGCACCTCCTCTTGTGTAAAGAAACCTCCATAAGGCTTGCCATCATAACCTACGATTTTTGTACGACCATTCTCCGGATTGGTACCATAAACCGCGGTCTCCTTACGGATTGAACCGACCTTTGTAAGTTCAGGATACTTCTTTATCTCTATACGCCAACCCTGGTCCTCGGTCAAGTGCCAATGAAAGCGGTTGATTTTATGCAAAGCAAGAATATCAATATACTTCTTAACCTCCTCTACATTAAAGAAGTGGCGACAAACATCGAGCATACCGCCACGATAAGAGAAGTGAGGCTTGTCCTTTACAGTCATGCAATCAACCGACACCTTTTTGGCATTGCCTTTCGCAAGGAATACCACCTGACGAAGGCTCTGCAAACCGTAGAATACAGCCTTCTCGCTACCACCCTTGACTACAATGCCCTTCTTGGTTACATCGAGCAGATACTCCTCTTGTGCAAGCGATTTGTCAATCGAAAGAGCAATAGCTCCCTTGCTTGGAGCAGTTCCCTCTACAACAGACAACTGCAAACCCTTCTCGGCTGCAACATAGGAGCAGAATAGGGTAGCAGGGCGCACAAGAGACTTATCTGCCACATAAACAACACTCTTCGAGTCAAGCGTTACTTTGCCTTTTTGAGGCTCAAACGATACAGGTCGTGGCACGATAACACACTCGGCAGCCATCACTGACAATGATGCGACAAGCGCAACGGATAACAAAAGTAGTTTTTTCATAAATATTAAGTTTTAGGTGATTATTGCATCTCTTTAATGTTCTATTTACTCAATTCCATTGAAGAAGTACGGAGCATAGTTGTAGCCACACTTGTCGTACAACTTGCGCAACAAATGCATACGGCGAGTGAAGTCGTCAAAATCCTTGTTCTCGTACGACCAACCCACCTCAGCAATAGCTGCCAATCGAGGCAACAGCATGTGTTGAGCGTGGTTAAAGTTAGGAATATACTCTGTCCAGAGGTTACCCTGCACGCCGATAATAGCCTTGCGCTCCTCCTCATTCAGTTGGTCGTATGGATCGAGCGAATAGACCCTGCGAATAGGCAACTTCGCCTTCAAACTAATAGCCATCGGCTCTTTATTTGCATTACTGTCGGAGGTTTGGTAATAATCCAAGTAGCAAAAGCGAGTAGGCGTCATAATAACCTTATTGCCTAACTTTGCAGCCGTAATACCACGATTAGGACCACGCCAAGCCATCACGGTTGCAGTCTTTGAAACTCCACCTTCCAAAATCTCGTCCCAACCGATAATGCTGCGACCGTGCTGTGCCAAGAACTTTTCTACTCGCTTCATAAAGTAGCTCTGCAACTCGTGCTCGTCTTTCAAGCCCTCCTCCTGAATACGCTTTTGGCAATCGGGACACTCCTTCCAACGATGTTTTGGAGCCTCATCACCACCAATGTGGATATACTTCGAAGGGAACAATGCAACTATCTCCGACAACACACCTTCGATAAACTCGAATGTCTGCTCACGACCTGCACACAAGATATCTTGCGAGATACCCCACATCTTGCGCACCTCGTAAGGCCCTTTGGTACAACCAAGTTCCGGATAAGATGCCAATGCTGCAACCATATGTCCCGGCATATCGATTTCAGGAATAACATCGATGTATCGCTCCGAGGCGTAGCGCACTATATCGCGCACTTCATCTTGTGTAAAGAATCCGCCATAAGGCTTGCCGTCATATACGGGCTGCGTACGCTTGCTGTATCGACCAACCTGTGTTGCCTTACGTACCGAGCCGATTTTTGTGAGGTTAGGATACTTCTTAATTTCAATACGCCAACCCTGGTCCTCGGTCAAGTGCCAATGGAAACGATTTATCTTGTGGAGAGCGAGGATATCGATAAACTTCTTAACCTCATCAACACTGAAAAAGTAGCGACAAACATCGAGCATACCGCCACGATAACCGAAGTGCGGTTTATCCTTTACGGTCATACAAGCCACCGACACCTTCTTGGCATTGCCTTTCGAGTGGAACACCACTTGACGGAGGCTCTGCAAACCATAGAATACACCCTGCTCACTGCCACCCTTGATTACAATGCCCTGCTTGGTTACATCGAGCAGATACTCCTCCGTTGCGAGCGACTTGTCAATCGAGAGCGCGATAACACCTTTGCCCTTTGGCTGGTTTTCAACCACCGACAACTGCAAACCCTTCTCGGCTGCAACATAGGAGCAGAACATTGTTGCAGGGCGCACAAGCGACTTATCTGCCACATAAACAACGCTCTTTGAGTTAAGTGTTACCTTGCCTTTTTGAGGCTCAAACGATACAGGTCGTGGCACAATAACGCACTCGGCAGCCATCACTGACAACGACACCACAAGTGCCACAAACAAGCAAAACACCTTCTTCATACTTGCCTTTTTTGGTTTATTACCTACAAAGGTAATAAAAAAATAGAAATCCGCACATATATTGTACGGATTTCTATCTATAATCTCAATGTATTACTCGATAATTCCTGCGCGCTGGAAGATATAGTCCACATTTTTGAGGTAGTACTCCAAGGTGAAGCACGAATCCAGCTCCTCACGGGTGAGTTTTGACATAACCTTCTCGTTCTCGGCGAGCAACTCCTGATAATCGGCACGCTCCGCCATAGCACGCATAGCCACAGGCTGTACGGTGTCGTATGCCTCCTCACGCGAGAAGCCCTTGTCAATCAAGGCATTCATAACACGCTGTGCGAAGATAACCTTGCGAGTGCGGTAGATATTCTCCATCATCACATCCTCGAAGACTACGAGGTTGTCCAAGATGCCCATAAAGCGGTTGAGCATATAGTCGAGTAACTCGGTAGCATCAGGCAAGATAATACGCTCGGTTGCCGAGTGCGAAATATCGCGCTCGTGCCACAAAGCGACATTCTCGCACGCAGTAGCCATATAGCCACGCATCACGCGGGCGCAACCGCAGATATTCTCCGAAGAGATAGGGTTACGCTTGTGAGGCATTGCGCTCGAACCCTTCTGTCCCTTGCCGAAAGCCTCCTCGACCTCGTGTACCTCGGTACGCTGCAAGTTGCGAACTTCGAGAGCCATCTGCTCCAACGAAGATGCGATAACTGCAAGAGTAGCAATATAGTAGGCGTGGCGGTCACGCTGAATAACCTGTGTCGAAACATTTGCGCTGTCGATACCCAACTTCTCGCAAACATAGTCCTGAATCATAGGCGGGATATTTGCGAAGTTACCCACAGCACCACTCATCTTTCCGACCTCTACGCCACGCGCAGCAGTGCGGAAACGCTCGATATTACGCTTCATCTCCTCGTACCACAACGCCCACTTCAAACCGAAGCAGGTGATGTCGGCGTGAATACCGTGTGTACGACCAATGCAAGGGGTATTGCGGAACTCCAACGCACGGCGCTTCAAAACAGCCAAGAAAGCCTCCAAATCTTTTTCGAGAATTTCGTTTGCCTGACGGAGAAGATAACCGTTTGCAGTATCAACAACATCGGTAGAGGTCAAACCATAGTGTACCCACTTACGCTCCTCACCGAGGGTCTCCGATACGGCACGGGTGAAGGCTACGACATCGTGGCGAGTCTGCTCCTCAATCTCCTTGATGCGGTCAATCGAGAACGAAGCCTTCGCCCACAACTTCTCAACATCTTCGGCAGGCACTACGCCCAATTTGCTCCACGCCTCCGAAGCGAGAATTTCAACTTTGAGATATGCGCTAAATTTGTTCTGCTCGGTCCAAACATCACGCATAACCTTTCTGCTATATCTTTCAATCATAATATGTTATGTTTAGTTATTTAATAATTCGATTTAACTGCTATTTCAAACCCCTAAATCGTAAATGATTGAACTATTTTTGTGCGAAGCAAGGCGATGAAAGCGGAGCATACTTTGGCGTATGTGAGCATTTCAGCGTTCACAGATTCGTGCAAAAAGAGTCAATCAGAACGATTTTATTTAACGATTCGGTTTAGATAACATTCGATAGTATTCTTCATTAGCATAGTAATCGTCATCGGACCTACGCCACCCGGAACAGGGGTGATAAACGATGCGACCTCTTTCGCTGCGGCAGTATCAACATCGCCGCACAATTTGCCCGTTTCGGGGTCACGATTTACACCCACATCGATAACGATAGCACCCGGCTTAATCATATCGGCAGTGATAAGGTGTTTGCGACCTACGGCAGCGACCAGAATATCCGCCTCACGACACACCGCGCCCAAATCTTTTGTGCGCGAGTGAGCGATTGTAACCGTTGCATTGGCATCAAGCAGCAACTTAACCATCGGCTTACCCACGATATTGCTACGACCAACCACAACAGCCTTTTTGCCCGCAATCTCAAAACCGCACTCGGCAATCATCTGCATAACGCCCTTTGGTGTGCAAGGCACGATACAAGGCTTTCCGAGCCAGAGATTTGCAACATTGGCAGGGTGGAAGCCATCGACATCTTTTTCGAGGGCGATAGCGTCAATAACGCGCTCTTCGTCAATATGTTTAGGCAGTGGTAACTGCACCAATACTCCATCGGTCAGCGTATCGGCATTGAGTCGGTCAATCTCCGCCAAAAGAGCCTCCTCGGTGGTGTCGGCAGGCATTGTGATAAGTTCACTCCTGATACCGACCTCGCCCGCAGCCTTAATTTTGCCACGCACATAGGATTGGCTTGCAGGATTTTCGCCTACCAAGATTACCGCCAACGAAGGCACTCGACCATATTTTGCCTCCAAAGCCTTTACCTCCTCTGCCATCTCGCCCTTCAAGCGCAACGACAGCTGCTTTCCGTCAATGATTTGTCCCATAATTTATACTATTTGAACGCCTTATGACCAATATCTGTACGATAGAAAAGGTTCTCGCACTCAATTTTTGAAACCTCCTCGTTTGCCTTGCGGTGTGCATCGGCAAGGGTTGCGCCCTTTGCTACAACAAACAGCACGCGACCACCATTTGTCACCAACTCGCCATCTTTAACGGCAGTACCCATGTGGAATACCGTGCCATCAACCTTCTCGGTGCCACGAATAGGGTAGCCCTTGGCATAGTCACCCGGATAGCCCTTCGATGCGAGAACAATGCCAAGCGTAACCGCCTTGCTCCATACGATAGGTGCAGGCTCAACGCCCGTAGCAACAGCCTCGAAAACATTGGCGATATCGCTATCAATCAACGGCAGAACAACCTCTGTTTCGGGGTCACCAAAGCGAGCATTAAACTCGATAACCTTCACTCCGTCAGCCGTTTTCATTAAACCGCCATAGAGCACACCCGTAAGCGGGCAACCCTCTGCAACCATCGCCTTTGCAGTCGGGCGCATCACACGCTCCATTGCAAATTCGAGGTCTTCATCGGTGATAAATGGCAACGAGGTATATGCTCCCATACCGCCCGTATTAGGACCTTTGTCGCCATCGTAGGCGCGTTTGTGATCTTGTGCCACAGGCATAGGGTAGACATTCTCGCCCTCGACAAAGCACATCAACGAGAACTCCGGACCCTCTAAGTAATCCTCCACAACGACACGACCTTTGCCAAAGCGGTCATCGAGCAACATATCGCGCAACGCCTCGCGAGCCTCCTCCATCGTTTCGGCAATAACTACGCCCTTACCAGCTGCCAAACCGTCATATTTCAGCACCGCAGGCAATGGGCGAGCCTCGACATAGGCTACCGCCTCATCGTAGTTGTCAAACGCCTTATAACCCGCAGTCGGGATATCGTACTTCGCCATCAACTCCTTGGCAAACTCCTTTGAGGTTTCGATGCGCGCAGCCGACTTCGTATGACCGAAGATTTTGAGTCCCTCCTTGCGAAACTCATCGGCAATACCCACCGCCAAAGCAGCTTCGGGACCTACTACTGTCAAGTCAATGGCATTCTCCTTAACAAACACCTTCAACTTCTCGACCTCGGTATCCTTAATCGCTACGCACTCCGCCTGACGAGCGATACCCGCATTTCCGGGTGCGCAAAATATCTTATCTACGCTCGGCGAACGGAACAACGCATCGACAATAGCATGCTCACGACCTCCCGAACCAACAACTAAAACTTTCATAAAAAACTCCGTTTTTAATTAAAAATTGAGAATTAAGAGTTGAGAATTATTATTTTTTGCACTACACAATCTAATTCTTAATTCTCCATTCTTAATTCTTAATTTAATGCTTAAAATGGCGCATGCCGGTAAACAACATCGTAATACCCAACTCGTTCGCCTTCTTAATTGAATCCTCGTCACGAACAGAGCCACCCGGCTGAACAATAGCAGTAACGCCATACTCGGCAGCAAATGCTACGGTATCATCGAATGGAAGGAAGCCGTCAGATGCGAGTACAAGTCCCTCGGTGTGACCTGCTGCCTGTGCCTGTTTCAGAGCAATCTCGGCAGAGCCTACACGGTTCATTTGACCTGCACCAACGCCCAAAGTTGCACCATTCTTTACCACAGCGATAGCGTTCGACTTAACATGCTTAACAATGCGCCAGCCGAAGTTCATATCGGTCAATTGCTCCTCTGTCGGCTTTGCCTCTGTTACGCACATATCGGCTACAACCTCCTTTGTGGTGGTGTCGAGATGCTGAACAAGCAGACCGCCATTTACGCTGATATACTGATTCTGAACATCGTTGGTACGAGTCATATCGACTTTCAAAACGCGCAAATTCTTCTTTGCACAGAGAATTTCGAGCGCCTCAGGGGTGAACGATGGAGCCATAACAATCTCCAAGAAGATTGGCTTCATTCCGAGTGCCACCTCTGCGGAAACCTCACGATTGAGAGCCACGATACCGCCAAAGATACTCTTTGTGTCCGCCTCGTAAGCGCGTGTCCAAGCCTCCAAAGCGTCAGCTCCTATCGCTGCACCGCAAGGGTTCATATGCTTCAATGCCACACAGAAAGGCTCCTCGAACTCACGAACGATATTGAGGGCTGCATTTGCATCCTGAATGTTGTTGTACGACAACTCCTTACCATTCAACTGCTCGGCATACGCCAACGAGAAGTGAGTGGTCGAATTGTCGCGATAGAACTTCGCCGACTGGTGAGGATTCTCGCCATAGCGCAACGACTGCTGCTCGTCAAACTCCAAGAACAATTTTTCGGACAAACCTGCCTGCTTGCGCATATAGGTTGCAATGCACATATCATACTCTGCGGTATGGGTATAAGCCTTTGCCGAGAGTTGCAAACGAGTCTCAACCTTTGTGTTGCCCTCTGCCTTAATCTCATCGAGAATCTGTGCATAGTCCGCAGGGTCGCAAACTACGGTTACATCTTTGTAGTTCTTCGCAGCCGAACGCAACATCGAAGGACCACCAATATCGATATTCTCGATAGCCTCAGCCATCTCTACACCCTCCTTAGCAATAGTCTGGCGGAAAGGGTAGAGGTTTACGCAGACCATATCGATAAACTCGATTCCATTCTCGCGCAACGCCTGCAAGTGGCTCTCCAAATCGCGGCGAGCCAACAAGCCACCATGTACCTTTGGGTGCAAGGTCTTAACGCGACCATCGCAAATCTCAGGGAAGCCCGTAACATCGCTGATACCGATAGTCTTAACTCCATTCTTCTCCAAAAGGCTCTGAGTACCGCCTGTTGCGATAATCTCCCAGCCAAGCGACTGCAAACCGCTGACAAACTCCACCAAGCCCGTCTTGTCGCTTACACTTACCAATGCTCTCATCTCTATATACCTAATTTATATTATTACTCAATTACTACGCCTTCGGTGTCGGTTACCTTACCAATAATCGAAGCCTTCTCGCCGGCAGCAGCCAAGATGTCGAGAGCCTTCTGAGCCTCGCTCTCATCAAGTGCGATAACCATTCCTACACCCATATTGAAGATGTTAAACATCTCACGGTGAGGGATATTACCATACTTTTCGAGCAACTTAAATACGCCCAAAATCTCCCACGAGCCCTCGTTGATATGCAAGCCCTGACCATCGTGCAAGATGCGTGGGATATTCTCATCGAAACCACCACCTGTGATGTGGCAGATGCCGTGAACATCGCAATTGCGAACAACCTCCAACACCTGCTTAACATAGATGCGGGTAGGGCAGAGCAGAGCCTCGCCCAAAGTGCGGTCGCCCAACTCCTCATACTTTGCGTTCAAGTCGAGATTGTTGTCAGCCAACACCTTACGCACAAGCGAGAAACCGTTAGAGTGAACACCGCTTGATGCTATGCCAATAAGTACATCGCCAACCTTAACCTTCGAGCCATCAATAAGTTGCGACTTCTCGACAACACCGCAAGTGAAGCCTGCGATATCGTACTCGCCGTCCTCGTACATTCCCGGCATCTCGGCAGTCTCACCACCAATTAGCGCACAACCTGCCTGACGACAACCCTCGGCAACACCTGCCACGATAGCCTCAACCTTTGCAGGGATATTGTGACCGAGTGCCACATAGTCAAGGAAGAACAACGGCTCGGCACCCTGCGCCAAAACATCATTTACACACATTGCAACGGCATCAATGCCGATAGTATCGTGCTTATCCATTGCGAATGCCAACTTCAACTTTGTACCTACGCCATCTGTTCCGCTAACCAACACAGGCTCCTTAACATTGAGAGCCGCGAGGTCAAACATACCTCCAAAGGCTCCGATATTGCCCATCGTACCCAAGCGGTTGGTCGATGCTACATGTTGTTTAATTCGGCGAACAACCTCGTAACCTGCTTCGAGGTTTACACCTGCTTTTTCGTAATTTACTGCCATAATTGTATCTATTTTTTCTTGTTAATTTCCGAAATATCGTGCGTCATAGGTGTAGGGTACTTGCCATCAAAGCAGGCAAAGCACATCTTCTTACACTTACCGTTCGATGATGCCAAACACTCCTCAACCGACATAAACGCCAGCGAGTCAGCACCAATAATCTTACAAGTCTCCTCAACAGAATGTTTTGCACTAATCAGCTCATCGAGCGTTGTGGTATCCACGCCATAACAGCAAGGGTGAGTCATCGTAGGGCTCACTATACGCACATGTACCTCCTTTGCTCCCGCTTCGCGTAACATATTCACGATGCGTTTAGAGGTTGTTCCGCGAACTATCGAGTCATCAATCAACGCGATACGCTTGCCATCAACGATCGAGCGAATAGCCGATAACTTCATCTTCACACCCTTCTCGCGCAACGCCTGCGAAGGTTGGATAAAGGTACGACCTATATATTTATTCTTGATAAGTCCCATTTCGTATGGAATACCACTCTCCTCGGCATAACCCATAGCAGCCGAGAGTGACGAGTCGGGTACTCCGACAACAATATCAGCCTCACAAGGTGCTTCGTGCCACAAACGGCGACCGGACTCTTTGCGGAAGGCGTGAACATTACAGCCATCAATATCGCTATCCGGGCGTGCAAAGTAGATATACTCCATAGCACACATATTATGCTCACAATTTAACGCATACTTGCGACTACGAAGTCCATTATGATCAATAGTAACTATCTCGCCCGGCTCAACATCACGCAAGAAGGTTGCTCCCATAACATCAAAGGAGCAAGTCTCGCTCGACACAACATAGCCATCACCCAACTTGCCGATAGCCAATGGGCGAATGCCATACTTATCGCGACAAGCGTAGAGACGGTTTTGCGTCATGATAACGAACGCGAACGAGCCCTCCAACAAATCCAACGCCTCCATAATCGTAAAGATGCGTGGCTCGTCAGCCTCCTTCTTGATAAGGTGCGCCAACAACTCGGCATTTGTATTGGAATGGAAGAGGCTGCCCTTACCCTCCAAGTAGTCGTGAATTTGCTGCGCATTTACGATATTGCCGTTGTGAGCAATCGCAAATGAGCCTGTATTGTGGAGGAACGACAACGGCTCGATATTATCGATACTACGACCATTTGCGGTGGTATATAACACATGACCGAGGCACATTTCTCCCTCCAACTTTTGGAGTTGAGCCTCATTAAAGACCTCCTGTACAAGTCCATGTCCGCGATGACGATGCATGTGTCCATCTGCATCTACGCTAACCATTCCGCAACCCTCCTGACCACGGTGCTGCATCGAATGCAGTCCGTAATAGACTAATGATGAGGCATGCTCAACATTATAAACTGCTAAAACACTCATAAAAAACTATGTTTTTTAATTCAAAATTCAGAATTCAGAATTATTTATAAATCAATTTTGCATTCTGCATTCTGCATTTTGCATTCTTTACTTTGTAAAGTACTTCACTGCATTTGCAAATATATTCTGGCGTTTCTCGCCTGCGATATTCTTAAATAGGCAGTCATCATAACGCTCTGTGTGTCCCATTTTACCGAGAATCTGTCCGTTCTTCGAGATGATACCCTCGATACCGTATGATGAACCGTTAGGGTTGTGCGGTGCATCGGTTGTAGCGTTGCCCTCCATATCGGCATATTGGAACGCCACCTGACCATTTGCGAACAACTCCTCAGCCATCTCCTCGCTAACCACGAACTTGCCCTCGCCGTGGCTCACTGCGATAGAGTGCAGGTCGCCGACCTCGAACGATGACAACCAAGGCGATGCCGTAGTTCCGACACGAGTCGAAACAATCTGCGAAATGTGGCGGTGAATATCGTTATGGAAGAGGGTTGGCGACTCCTTTGTCATCATACCCAAGCGACCGTATGGCAACAATCCCGACTTAACCAACGCTTGGAAGCCGTTGCAGATACCGAGAATCAAACCACCACGCTCAATCAACGAGTGAACTGCCTTTGTTACAGTTGCGTTGTTCAGTACGCTTGCGATAAACTTACCGCTACCATCAGGCTCATCTCCGAGCGAGAATCCTCCACTCAAAACGAGGATATGGCACTTGTCAATTGCCGCAGCCATTGCATCAATCGACTGCAAGACATCTTCCGGTGTAAGGTTGCGGAATACTCCGATGTGGGTTTCTGCCCCCTCACGCTCGAATGCACGAGCCGTATCGTAATCGCAGTTCGTTCCCGGGAATACAGGGAGATAGACCTGTACCTTCTCAACAAGTCGGAGGCCAAGCGGTCTTAGGAAGACAACATG
>JAZQHQ010000008.1:0-31597 GCA_045540675.1 Alistipes sp.
CCGTTAAGCAGGCTATCCGTTGCTACACCGAGAAGCCACGCCCTTCGCGTGATGGAGACGGGTGTTCGCACAATCGACACCTTCAACCCGCTCGCAGAGGGTGGTACAGGCTTTATCCCTGGTCCATTCGGTGCGGGTAAGACCGTGTTGCAGCACGCAATTTCGAAGCAGGCAGAGGCTGATATTATCATCATCGTTGCTTGCGGTGAGCGTGCAAATGAGGTTGTGGAGATTTTCAAGGAGTTCCCAGAGTTGGTGGACCCACACACAGGTCATAAGTTGATGGAGCGTACCATCATCATCTGTAACACTTCGAATATGCCTGTTGCGGCTCGTGAGGCTTCGGTTTATACCGGTATGACTATCGGCGAGTACTATCGCTCGATGGGATTGAAGGTCCTCGTAATGGCTGACTCGACCTCGCGTTGGGCGCAGGCGTTGCGTGAGATGTCTAACCGTTTGGAGGAGTTGCCGGGACAAGATGCGTTCCCTATGGACCTCTCGGCAATTATTTCGAGCTTCTACGCTCGTGCAGGTTTGGTTAAGTTGAACAATGGCGAGACCGGTTCGGTAACATTCCTCGGAACAGTATCGCCTGCTGGTGGTAACTTGAAGGAGCCTGTAACCGAATCGACCAAGAAGGCTGCACGATGCTTCTATGCATTGTCGCAGGGCCGTGCCGACTCGAAGCGTTACCCGGCTATTGACCCTCTCGATTCGTACTCGAAGTATTTGGAGTATCCTGAGGTTGAGGCTTACCTTGGCGAGAAGATTGAGAAGGATTGGGTACAGCTCGTATATCGCGGTAAGACACTCGTTCAGCGTGGTAAGGAGGCTAACGACCAGATTAACATCTTGGGTGATGATGGTGTACCTGTTGACTACCACGAGCGTTTCTGGAAGTCGGAGTTGATAGACTTCGTTATCTTGCAGCAGGACGCATTCGATGATATCGATGCAAACTGCCCAATGGAGCGTCAGCAGATGATGTATAAGAAGGTGCTTTCGATTTGTGAGCACGACTTCGACTTCGTTGACTTTGAGGAGTGCTCTAAGTTCTTCAAGGGCTTGATTAACCTCTTCCGTCAGATGAACTATGCGGAGTGGAAGAGCGAGAAGTTCTATGACTACGACAAACAAATTGATGCTTACATCGCTAACCACATAAACCGATAAAAAGTTATGACACGAGCATTTCAGAAAATATATACAAAGATTGACAATATCACCAAGGCTACCGTAACGCTCCGTGCTACGGGCGTAGGTAATGACGAGTTGGCTACCGTAGGTGGTCGCCTTGCACAGGTGGTAAAGATTATGGGCGACAGCGTTACCTTGCAGGTCTTTGCAGGTACCGAGGGCTTGGCTACCGACTCGGAGGTTATCTTTCAGGGCGAGCCACCAAAGTTGCGCGTTTCGGACAACTTGGCAGGTCGCTTCTTCAACGCTTATGGTGAGCCGCTCGAAGGTGGTGAGCCTATCGAGGGCGAGGCGCGAGAGATTGGTGGTCCTACCGTAAATCCTTTCCGCCGTTTGCAGCCATCGGAGCTTATTGCAACCGGTATTGCAGGTATCGACTTGAATAACACTATCGTTACAGGTCAGAAGATTCCGTTCTTTGCAGACTCCGACCAACCTTACAACGCTGTTATGGCGAATGTGGCACTTCGTGCAAAGGCTGACAAGATTATCCTCGGAGGTATGGGATTGACAAATGATGACTTCCTCTACTTCAAGCAGGTGTTCGAGAATGCAGGAGCCTTGGACCGTATCGTATCGTTCGTAAATACTACCGAGAATCCTCCTGTGGAGCGACTCCTCGTACCTGATATGGCTTTGACCGCAGCGGAGTACTTCGCAGTGGATAAGGGTGAGAAGGTGTTGGTACTCTTGACCGATATGACCTTGTATGCCGATGCCTTGGCTATCGTATCGAACCGTATGGATCAGATTCCATCGAAGGACTCTATGCCGGGCTCGCTCTATTCGGACTTGGCGAAGATTTACGAGAAGGCGGTGCAGTTGCCTAATGGCGGTTCAATCACTATTATCGCCGTAACCACTTTGTCGGGTGGCGATATCACCCACGCTATTCCGGATAATACGGGTTATATCACAGAGGGACAGTTGTTCCTCCGTAACGACTCCGATACAGGTAAGGTTATTATCGACCCATTCCGTTCGTTGTCGCGTTTGAAGCAGCTCGTTATCGGTAAGAAGACCCGTGAGGACCACCCACAGGTGATGAATGCCTGCGTGCGTTTGTATGCCGATGCAGCGAATGCAAAGACCAAGTTGGAGAACGGTTTCGACTTGTCGGAGTATGACGAGCGTGCCTTGAAGTTTGCAAAGGACTACTCGGAGAAGTTGTTGGCTATCGATGTAAATATCGATATTACCGAGATGCTTGACACTGCGTGGTCGTTGTTTGCAAAGTACTTCTCGAAGGAGGAGGTTGCAATCAAGGCAGAACTTATCGAGAAATATTGGAAAGCATAACTAAACGATGGCAATCAAATTTCAATATAACAAGACTTCGCTTGGCGAACTCGGCAAACAGCTGAAAATGCGTCAGAAGGCACTCCCTACCATCAAAAGTAAGGAGTCGGCTCTGCGCTCCGAGGTTAAGCGTGCGAAGGACTCCGCAGCAGAGTACCGCGAGCGATTAGATGCGCTCATAGCCGAGTATGACTATATGGTGGCTCTGTGGGGAGAGTTTGATTGTACCCTTGTTAGCGTTGCAGATGTCGATTTAACAACACAGAAGATTGCGGGAGTTCGTATCCCTGTACTTCACGAGGTGAAGTTCGAGAGCAAGCCATTCGATTTGTTCTCATCGCCTGCGTGGTACAGCGATGGAGTCGAGCTCTTGAAGAGGATTGCAACCTTGGGCATCGAGTTCGAGGTCTATAATCGCAAAACCGTACTTTTGGACTATGCACGCCGAAAGACTACTCAAAAGGTGAACCTCTACGAGAAGGTGCAGATACCGGGGTATGAGGACGCTATACGAAAGATTAAGCGATTTATGGAGGACGAGGAGAACCTCTCTAAATCGGCACAGAAAATCGTCAAAACTCGCCAGCAGGCTGCCGCAAAGGAGGGCGGAGAGAGATGATTGTAAAGATGATGAAATACAATATCGTCTTGTTCTCGGCAGAGCGCGAGCGTTTTATCGAGCGTTTGCGTGAGTTGGGAATGGTCGATATCACCACTTCGGGTTGGGAACCAACCGAGGCGGATAGAGAACTCGTTACCGCTATCGAGAGCCGCACAAAGGCACTCGCTGCATTGGAGCAGTTTGCCAATAGTGAGGAGTATTTGGCTGGTGGTGCAAGACTTGAAAAGGGCGAGGTCTTCGAGGCTTATCAGTCGGCTCAAAATACTATCGCTGCTGCCAAGTCGGAGAATGCTCGCTTGCAAAAGATGCTTGACGAGTGGCTTGCTTGGGGCGACTTCGACTGCTCGACACTTGCCAAGTTGGCAGAGAGTGGGGTGGTGTTGCGCTACTTCACGGCTCAACGAGCAACCTTCGAGAAGAGCAGCGAGGAGTGGGGCGCAAACCTCAATATCGCTGTTGTAGGCGAGGACGATGCACAAGTTCGCTTTGTCGTTATCGGCAATGGCTCGGAGGAGATTGCAATTGATGCGCAGGAGCAGAAGGCACCAACGATGAACAACTCGGAGTTGAAGGCTCAAATCGAGCAAAACGAGGCTACCATAAAGGCTCAAAATGGAGTTTTGAGTGCTGTGGCTGATGCTCGTGCCGAGATTGAGGCGGAGTTGGCGGCTTTGAAGTGCCAAATGCAGGATGTTCGTATCGAGGCTACGGCAGATAAGGCTGCCGAGGGCTTGTTGCTCGTTATGGAGGGCTGGGCAGAGAAGGCTACTTCGGAGCAGGTTGATGCCGTATTGAACGAATATCCGAATGTTGTCTATATCAAGGAGAATCCGACCGAGGAGGACGAAACACCGGTTAAGTTGAAGAACAACCGCTTTGCTCGCTTGTTCGAGTTGATTGGTGGCTTGTATGCCCTTCCAAAGTATGGTACGCTGGATATGACACCATTCTTCGCACCATTCTATATGCTCTTCTTCGCTATCTGTTTGAACGATGCGGGCTATGGTGCAATTATTCTCTTGCTGGGTATCTTGATGCGATTCTTGATGGGCGAGAAGATGCGCAAGATGTCGTATCTTACAATGATTTGCGGTGGTGCAACCACGCTCTTCGGATTGGCTACCGGCTCACTGTTCGGTATGTCTATACCTACTGCGTTGTTCGATTTTCAGGCGGAGTTTTTCTCGTGGGCATTGGCTCTCGGAGTATTCCAAATATTGTTCGGTATGTTGCTCAATATTATCTTCAAGGCGAGCCACTTCGGTATTAAATCGACCTTCTCTACACTCGGTTGGTTTATCGTACTTGTGTCGGCTTGTCTTGCAGGAGGTCTGCAACTGCTCAATGAGTCGTGGGTAATTCCGGGCTTCACAACCTCCTCTATCGCCTTCTATGTGGCTATGGGTGTAGGCTTGTTTATGATGCTCTTCCTGAACGATTTGAGCCGTAAGCCTATCGAGTATATCTTGCTCTATGGCTTTTTGAAGAATTTTGCTTCGGGCTTGTGGGATACCTATAATAATATAACGGGATTGTTGAGCGATGTGCTTTCGTATATCCGACTCTTTGCTATCGGCTTGTCGGGTGGTGTGTTAGCGCAGGTCTTTAACTCGTTGGCGTTGGGTCTTACAGGTCTTGATGCAGGCATCGAGCAATTTGGGGTTGGTACAGTGTTCCAGATTTTGGGTGCTACGGCAATCCTCTTGGTCGGACACGCCATCAACCTCTTTATGTCCACCATTTCGTCATTCGTTCACCCTATGCGTTTGACCTTCGTGGAGTTTTATAAAAATGCAGGCTTCGAGATGACAACACGCGCATTCGAGCCTCTTACAAAAGAGAAATAACAAACAATTTAATAACTAATTAAAACAAATTACAATTATGAATTCAGCTTTGATTTTGGCCTATGTAGGTGTAGCACTTATGGTAGGCTTGGCAGGTATCGCATCGTCAGTTGGTACAGCAATTTGCGGTCAGACCGCAGTAGGTGCAATGAAGAAGAATGGTGGCGCTTTCGGTAGCTACATGATTCTCTCGGCTCTTCCTGGTTCGCAGGGACTCTACGGTTTCGTATGTTTCTTCATGGTTCAGGGACTTTTGACTCCTGAGATTTCGATGTTCCAGGCAGCCGCAGTATTTGGTGCAGGTTTGCTCGTTGGTATCGTTAATCTTGCAGCAGCTATCTATCAGGGTAAGGTTTGTGCTAACGGTATCGCAGCAATCGGTAACGGTCACGATGTTATGGGTAAGACTCTTATCCTCGCAGCGTTCCCTGAGTTGTATGCTATCTTGACCGTAGCAGCAACATTCCTTATCTCGAACTTGGTGAAGTAAAGATTGATTTTAAGCAGTAACAACTGCGTTACGCTCAATCCCCAAGACAGGGAGATACGCAAAGTACTCCTTGGTCTTGGGGATTTTTGCAAGCCTTGAAATCTCCCTTGTTATACAACTTCCGACAAAAATGGTGTGACTAAAACTTTTTAGACACACCATTTTTATTCTTATAGCTTTTTGCTGCTCCTTCTTGCAACTTATCAAAGCGTGAAAGCTTACTCAGCTTTTGCTCCGCAGCGTCAGTTTTGTTTCTCGTTTCTCGTTTTCAAAACGAAGTGTTCAAGCAATAGCACCACTATAATTCCCATCACAAAGCCGTTGCCGACAATTGGGCGCAGAAGCGATGGTATGGCTGCCATCGCCTCCTGTGGAGCAAACGATAACACTACTGTAAGCATAATCGGTAATCCGAGAATAAGTCCGTCTTGGAATGAAAGCACAGCTTTTGTCGAGTGCATAATCTCCAAACCCGCTGCTACCTGTGTAGCCATCAAATAGAGCAGTACAATACCCATAATAGGTTGCGGAATGGTGAGCAATACCGCTACCGCTTGCGGGAAGAGAGCCAAAAGTATCATCGCCACAGCCGCTGGTAACATCGTATAACGCGAAGCGCACGAGGTAGAAGCGACAACACCCGGCGAGAGCGAGTAATCGACAGGTCCCGGAACACTCGCTGCCCCACTTACAATATTCATAATACCCGTAATGAGTAATCCGCGATTTTGTCGCTTATCCATATTCGGTGCAGCTACAAATTCGCCGAGTGATTGTACCGAACCAACCTGATTTATCAATAGAGCGATATAGCAGAACAAGAAGGCGATGATGACGCCCGTGTCAAGATGCCACTCGCTGACAAATAGTTGTGGAACCACCGTATCGCTTACAAACTCTTTTGGAAAGTCTGTTGCACAGTAGTAAAACAGCGAGCCGAAAATCATCGCCAAAATCACCACCATCGACTTCCATATTCCGCGTAGGATTTTGTTCGCCCACGCCATAATAGCTACGCCTACGATTGCTGATACGAGAGCCAATCCTGAGTGTGCTTTATCGGCAAAAATAAGTCCTACAATAGGTTTTGCCATTGTAAATGAGATAAGAATGACGATGGCGGCAACAATGCGCGGAGTGAAGATTTTTTGGATATACTTCATCGCTCCTACCGCAGCCAAAAGCGTAACGAGCGCACCTCCGATAATCATCGAAGGATAGATTGTCGAAGCTCCGTGTCCTTGCGAAGCTGCCGCTATTACACCCATCAATAATACCGCCGCAGGACCTGCTACAAGTGGCAGGCGATGTCCGAGCAACACCTGTACAATAATTGTTGCACCACATATTGCGAATAACTTTTGCGTAAAGAATACCACCTCTCCTTCGGGCGCAATAAATGTACTTGTCAGCACTACGGGAAGGCAAATCATCAGCCACTGCAACCCGTAGAGCAGTATCGCGCCTATACTTGGCTTGTCATCTATGTTATATCTGAAATCCATATAAATTTGTTTTAATGACACATCTTATCAATTAACTCCTTGGCGAGCATTGGGTTATCTGTTGTAATATAGTCGATGCCGTGCTTGATGCACCAACGGATATTGCGCTCGCTGTTGACCGTCCATGCATTTACAGTCATACCCAACTCGTGTGCCTCTCTAATCCACTGTGGCATCAACTTTAACAGGGTTATATTGTAATCTATGCCGGTACAACCCAACTCTTTGCATCGCGCGGGCGAGAGGTTGCTACCGAGGTAGGCTATTTTTGTTCCCGTAGGAGCAAGGCGAGCCAACTCCGAACATATAAAGGAACTGAATGAGATATATTCTACACTCTCTTCAACACCATACTCTCGTACCTTAGTCAAAACGCGCTCGACAACCTCTGTCTCGCGTTCGGGAGTATCGTGCTCCTTCAACTCGATAATCAGTTTTGTCTGTGTTGAGTTACGAAATGTTGTGAGATATTCATCGAATGTAGGTACTATTTCACCGCTCGTGAGAGGAATAGCCTGAATCTCTGCTTTTGTGTTGTGCTGTACATTTGCATTTGGAGATGCACTCTTTTTAGGGTGCCATGCTCCGTGTACAACGAGAAGCTCATTGTCTTTTGTGAGATTGATGTCGCATTCCGAGCCCCCAAATCCCGCTTTTTGAGCCTCTTTCAAGGCATTTAGCGAGTTTTTTGCTGCTCCTTCGATATTGTGAAAGCCGCGATGGGCAATAACCATAGGGGATTTGTATTGTGCCGATGCGACCACTGCTACCATAATGGCAATAAATAGTGTTGTTAATCTTCTCATTTTGTTGCTTAAATAAGCCGAGGGCGAAATTTGTTCGCCACTCGGCCTATTCGGATATTTAATGGCGAAAAAGACTACTTTTTCTTTTTAGGACACATCTCCTTGATAATCTTCTTGGTAAGTAAGACATCGTCAGTAGTGATGAAATCAACACCATTCTGAATACACCAGCGAATGTCTGCCTCCTTATTTACAGTCCAAACATTTACGGTCATACCCAACTTGTGAGCTCGCTTAATCCAGCCCTTCTTCTTTTTCAGGCGACCAATATTGTAGTCAATACCGGTGCAACCCATAGCCTTGACATAGGCAGGGTCATAGTTGTTCGAGCCACCTGCGAGCAGGCTTATTTTAGAGCCTTGTGGCGCTTTTTTTACTAAGTCAAAGCAGGTCCAAGGGTGGTTGGCAATATACTCAACTTTGTTCTGCATTCCGGCCTTCTCGACAATATCCAACACCGCATCAACGAGTTCAGATTCGCGTTGTGGAGTAGCCTGATCTTTAAGATCGAGAACCAATTTTGTGGCAGGTTTCTTTGCTGCTCGTTTGAGGAACTCCTCCAAGGTGCAGATATACTCTCCATTAGCGTAAGGAATAGAGAGCATCTTCTCTTTGGTAGAGCGTTGCACATCAGCCTTTGGTTTCGCTTTGCGGTTAGGATGCCAACCACTTTGAACTACGAGCACATGACCATCTTTCGTAAGATTAACATCACACTCCGAGCCATACACTTTTGCCTTCTGCGCAGCTCTAAGCGCACTCATGGAATTCTTTACTCCGCTCGATGCGTGTTTGTGGAAACCAGCATTTGCAACGATTTGTGGAGCTTTATATTGCGCTGATACCGAGATTGCGGTAAACAGGGCCAATGCTGCTAAAAATATCTTTTTCATGGTTATTTCTTCTATTTAACAAGTTCTTCCTACTATTTACACATTTCATCGATAACTCGCTTAACGAGTTCAGGATTATCAGTGGTGATGTAATCAACACCATTCTCAATACACCAACGAATATCTTCCTCTTTGTCCACTGTCCAGGCATTTACATACATTTTCAGCTTGTGAGCCTGCTTAATCCAATGCTTTCTCTTCTTCAAGACTTTGAGGTTGTAGTCAATACCGGTGCAACCCATAGCCTTGCAATATGCAGGAGTGTAATCACCATTGAGGTAGGCAATTTTTGTACCCTCTGGTGCGAGTCGTGCAATTTCCCAACATACCCAAGGGCGGAACGCGATATACTCAACTTCGTTCTGTAAGTTGTATTTTGCAACCATATCAACAGTTCTCTGAACAAGCTCTGTTTCGAGTTGAGGAGTGAGTTGGTCCTTGACCTCGATGATAAGCTTCGTGTTCTTCGACTTGGTCATTTGCTGCAAATACTCCTCTAAGGTTGGAACGATTTCACCGCTTGCAAGAGGAATCGACTGAATCTTCTCTTTTGTGTCGTGATTGACATGAGCTCTCGGCTTTGCCTTTCCGTGAGGATGCCACATACCGTGGATGACGAGAATCTCACCATCCTTCGAGAGATGAATGTCGCATTCTGAACCCCAAAGCTTTGCCTCTTGTGCTGCTTTAAGAGCGTTAAGCGAATTTTTTGCAGCCCCTTCCGCCTTGTGGAAACCGCGGTGAGCAACAATTTTTGGCGCTTTGTACTGCGCCGATGCTGCGAATCCTATCATCACAGCAACCAATACGGTTAAGATCTTTTTCATTGTGTTTGAAAGTTTTTTTATAAGGTGAAATAATCTATTTGTTGCCTCTCTCTTTGAGTACATTACGCATCATCACGGGGTCGTCAGTGAGTATGTAGTCGAAACCTTGCTCGATGAGCCACTTTATATGCTCGGGGTTGTTTACCGTCCAAGCCATCAGCTTCATACCGAGGTTGCGTGCCTGTACGACATAATCGGGATGTTTGCGCCAACTTGTGTAGGTGCGTCCGGCTAATGAACAACCTATGGCGTGACAGTATGCCGGAGTGTACGACCCCACACTTAAAGTGATAGGGGTGCCCTTAGGGGCAAAGCGCACCAATTCGCGCACGAGATGCTCATGGTTCACCAAATATGCAACCTTGTCCTGCATATTGTACTTTTTGAGTGTTGTCTGGATCTTCTTGACAATCTTGGTGTCAAGTTCGGGGGTGTCGTGCCCCTTGCTTTCGATAAGCATTTTTGTCTTTTGTGACTTTGTTGCTTGCGCTATCCACTCATCAAAAGTAGGTACTATTTCTCCGTTAGGGAGGGGGATAGATTGAATGGTCTGTTTGGTGTCGTGTTGAGCATGAACTTTATTCTCTGCCTTCCTATTTGGATGCCAATCACCATGTAAAACGAGTAACTCGCCATCGGAGGACATGTGAACATCAAACTCCACCATATCGAACTCCTCTTTTTGCGCCATTTTCAAAACCTCGATAGAGTTGCTTGAAGCCCCTCCTTTTTGGTGATAACCCTGATGAGCAACGATTTTAGGCTGTGCAACACCTGCTGCGACAATAGAGAGAGTCGAGAATACAATCAGAATCTTTCGTTTCATAGTGTTGTTTGTCTTATTGTCCTGCAAAAACTTTACAAATATATAAAAAATAATTAAAAAGTTGTATCTTTGCCGACAGAAAAATTAGATTGTAATTTAACGGCATAAAGAGTATGCAGGAGTATATTTCGAAGCAACAACAGATTTTTCGTTCGGCAGCGCAGATTTTTCCGTTGATATCAAATTTCTCATTGCTGACATCGGCTGTGGCAGATAAGGTTGAGGAGTGGCAGGCAACGGAGGAGACCTGCTCGTTCAAGGTGAAGGGTTTTACTGTCGCGTTGCGAATGGAGGAAAAAGTTGAGAATAAGCATATTAAAATTGTGGGAGATGGCGGTACCGTGCCTATGGACTTTGCCTTTTGGATTCAGCTTCATCAGGTATCGGAGGGTGATACCCGCATTCGTTTGGTACTTCATGCCGAACTGAATATGATGATGCGAATGATGGTGGGCAATAAACTCCAAAAGGGACTTGATCAGGCGGTCGAGAGTTTTGCCAACGCGTTCAATCAATTTTAAGGCAAAATAGAGTGTAAATTGAAACATGAAAAATCTCTAATTGCTTAATTTTGTAAAAAATAAGTGAAAAATTTTGCTCGGTTGGCAAATTAAATGTATATTTGCAACCGCAAAAAAAAACGGATATAAAACAAATTTACTATTTAATTAATTTCTAATAGTTATGACAAAAGCAGATATCGTTAGCGAAATCGCTAAAAAGACCGGTGTTGAGAAGACACAGATTCAGACAATTGTAGAGGCATTTATGGAGGAGGTTAAGGGCTCGCTCGAGAATGGAGAGAATGTATATCTCCGTGGCTTCGGTTCGTTCATCATCAAGAAGCGCGCAGAGAAGGTGGCTCGCAACATCTCGAAGCAGACCACTATTACTATCCCTGCACACAATATTCCTGCATTTAAGCCAGCAAAGTCGTTTGCTGCAAAGATTAAGTAAGACAAACCATCAAAATTATTATAACTATGCCAAACGGAAAGAAGCATAAGCGTCACAAGATGGCTACGCACAAGCGTAAGAAGCGTCTGCGTAAGGACCGTCACAAGAAGAAGTAGTCTTTACTTCTCACAGGTTTTAACGCTAAGGGGTCGGTGACCCTCTTAGCGTTTGCCTATTTTATCGAAGGAATTGTTCCTTCGATTTGGGAATCGATATTTTCGATATTCTGAATTATTTGGTAATCAGCACTTATGAATCGAGAGTTAGTTGTAAATGTAACATCCACCGAGATTAATATCGCACTATGCGAGGATAAGGTCTTGGCGGAATTGAGCCGCGAGGTCGCCCATACGGGCTTTGCGGTTGGTGACATCTATCTCGGTAAGGTGCATAAGATTATGCCCGGACTCAATGCCGCGTTTGTGAACATAGGACACGAACGCGATGCCTTTATCCACTACCAAGATTTGGGAACGCATTTCCCTTCGCTCTGTAAGATTGTAAAGAGCTATCAACCCGGAAATCGAGGTCTTCGTCTCGATACGATGAAGATAGATAGCGCTACGGAGGTTGAGAAGGGAGGTGAAATAACCTCTTACCTGCAAGTTGGTCAGTTGGTTATGGTGCAGATCGCCAAGGAGGCTATCTCGACCAAAGGACCTCGTTTAACGGCCGATATCTCATTGCCGGGAAGAAATATCGTTCTCTTACCATTTACCTCGAAGGTAATGATTTCGCAGAAGATTCGTTCCAACGAGGAGAAAAAACGATTGAAGCGAGTTGCAGCAGGCGTATTGCCGAAGAACTTTGGTGTTATTATCCGCACCGCTGCGGTCAATGCCTCCGACCTCGATGTCGAGCAGGATATATTGGCTGCTGTAGAGAAGTGGCGCAAGACCTGCCAACAGATTCGCAAGCGTACCGCTCCGGCACTTTTGATGGGGGAGATGAGTCGTGCCAATACGATTATTCGTGATACGCTCGATGGCTCGTTCTCGCAGATTTGTGTCGATGATGAGGCGATGTACAATGAGATTCGTTCCTATATTCGTGCCGTAGATGCCGAGAAGGAGCGCATCGTGAAACTATACCGCGGCACAGTGCCGATTTTCGACAACTTCGATATTTCGCGACAGATTAAGTCGCTGTTTGCGAAGTATGTATCGTTGAAACGAGGGGCTTACCTCATTATGGAGTCCACCGAGGCGATGCATGTGATAGATGTCAATTCGGGAAATCGTACCAAAGCCGAGGATAATCAGGAACAGACGGCAATGGAGGTCAATCTGGCTGCTGCGGCAGAGATTGCACGACAGATTCGCTTGCGTGATTGGGGCGGATTGGTGATTGTCGATTTTATAGATATGCATAAGGCGCAAAATCGTCAGCTCCTCTATGAGGAGATGCAGCGACTTATGGCATCGGATAAGGCAAAGCATACTATACTTCCACTCTCAAAGTTCGGATTGATGCAGATAACTCGTCAGCGTATTCGCCCTGTGGCGGTACACAATACGCAGGATATCTGTCCGGCATGTGGAGGTACGGGAAAGGTAGAACCTACAATTCTTCTCGATAGAAAAATCGAGAATCAGATATCACTTCTCGCTATGGAGCGCGGACACAGATATATCCGCCTTGTAGTAAGTCCCTATGTAGCAGCCTTCTTGAAGAAGGGCTTTTGGTCGTTGCGCCGCAGATGGTCGTGGCGATATGGGGTACGCATCAAGGTTGTTGCCGACCAGAGTGTCGGAATGATAGAGGTGCGCTATGAGGATAAGAAGGGTAGCGATATCCTCAATGTGAAGAGAAGCGAAAAATCGAAGCGTAGGGAGCATTAAGTCCGTACAGATATGCACGAAATACTGAGATTTGCCGAGCATTCGCCACAAGTGGAGCAGCTCGGCAAAGTGTTGGAGAAAAAAGGCAGCACCGTCCTTCTCAACGAGATGGTCGGCGGTGCTTTTTTATTTTATATGGCGGCGACTATCGCCCGAAAGGGTGGTGTGCATATCCTTGTGAGTGAGGATAAAGACGCTGCCGCATACGCGCTGAACGACCTCTACGCCTTGTTGGGCGAGGAGCGAGTTTTGTTCTTCCCTTCGGCGTATAAACGCTCGGTTGTTTATGGCGCGGAGGAGGCAGAGAGCGTGGTTATGCGTACGGGTGTTCTCAATGCCTTGAAAAATCATCGTGAGGGATTTTTGGTTGTTTCGACCTATCCCGAAGCGTTGGCAGAGCGAGTTGCCGACTTGGAGGGTTTGACGGCCGAGTCGTTACATCTTTGCAAGGGCGACCTTATCGAGGTTTCGGAGTTGGAGGAGAGGGTGCAGGCTCTTGGTTTCGAGAGAGTAGATTTTGTCTATGAGCCGGGGCAGTACTCGGTGCGTGGAGGTATCTTCGATATATTCTCCTATTCGGAGAGTAAGCCTTATCGTTTGGATTTCTTCGACTGCGAGATAGAGTCGATACGCCGCTTTGAGTTGTCGAGCCAACTTTCGAGTGATAGGTTAGAGGAGATAGATGTTATCTCGAATATAAATCGTGCCGATGTTGGGCGTGTGTCGCTTGCGAAGTTTGCAGGTGAGGCGACCTATTGGTTTCAAAATGCCGATTTTGTCTTGGGCAAGGTCGATGATGTGCGCCGCAAGGCGTTGCAGGATAGCGATGAGCCTGAGGAGATAACGGCAAAACTCACTTCGCGCAGGGAGTTGCTCGAAAATATGTCGGAGGCGAATGTGGTGTTGCTACGAAATACTCTGTCGGAACGCCCTGCCTCGCAAACAATCTTGTTCCACACATCACCACAAAATAGTTTTAACAAGAACTTTGAGGTCTTGGCAGACGAACTCGTTGCACGCCATGAGGCGGGCTATCGAACCCTGCTGATGTCGGAGAACAGAGCGCAGGCGGAGCGATTGGAGGGTTTGCTCTACGCTACGGGACGAGATGGTGCCAAGTTCGAGTTGGCACGATTGACACTCCACAACGGCTTTACCGACCACGACCTCAAAATTGCACTCTACGCCGAACATCGCCTCTTTGAACGCTACCGCCGCTACAAGATAAATGGTCAGATAAAGCGCGATGAGCAGATGACCATTGCCGAATTGAACTCGTTGCAGGTGGGCGACTATGTAACTCATATCGACTATGGTGTAGGTCGCTTTGGCGGTTTGGTGAAGATTGAAGATGGCGGCAAGATGCACGAGGTTATAAAGTTGGTCTATCGCGATGGCGATGTCCTATTTGTGAATGTCCATGCGCTGCATCGTATTGCCCGCTACAAGAGTGGCGATGAAGAGGCTCCGAAGGTACATAAACTCGGTAGCGGAGCTTGGCAAAAGATTAAGAATGCCGCGAAGAAGGCGGTCAAAGATATTTCGCGCGAACTTATTGCTCTCTATGCCAAGCGAAAGGCAAGCGAGGGTTTTGCATTTTCGCCCGATAGCTATCTGCAACAGGCTTTGGAGGCTTCGTTCGAGTGGGAGGATACGCCCGACCAATTGAAGGCTTCCGAGGCGGTTAAGCGAGATATGGAGTCGGAACGCCCGATGGATCGCCTGCTCTGCGGAGATGTCGGCTTCGGAAAGACCGAGGGGGCAATCCGTGGAGCATTCAAGGCGGCGACCGATGGCAAGCAGGTGGCGGTGTTGGTGCCTACAACAATCTTGGCATTGCAACACTATCGCTCTTTCCGTGAGCGTCTGCGAGAGTTCCCCGTTACGGTGGAGTATCTCAATCGTACCAAGAGTGCAAAAGATACCTCTCGCATATTAGAGGAGCTGAAATCGGGCAAGATAGATATCCTTATCGGCACACATAAGATGCTCGGCAAGGGGGTAGAGTTTAACGACCTCGGCTTGCTGATTATTGATGAGGAACAGCGATTTGGCGTTGCAGCGAAGGAGAAACTTACGCAGTTGCGTGTAAGTGTCGATACGCTTACGCTTACCGCTACGCCGATTCCGCGTACTTTACAGTTTTCGCTGATGGGCTCGCGTGATTTGTCGATTATATCTACTCCTCCGCCAAATCGCCGACCGATACAGACCGAGTCGCACACCTTCTCGGAGGAGTTGGTAAAGGAGGTTGTCGAGGCGGAGTTGCAGCGTGATGGTCAGGTCTATTTTATCCACAATAGGGTGGAGGACTTGATGACAATCAAAGGTATGCTGATGCGCTTGTGCCCTGAGGCTCGTGTGGCAGTGGCTCATGGTCAGATGAAACCTGCCGAGTTGGAAAAGACCATTATGGACTTTATCTACCACGACTTCGATATCTTGGTGGCGACCTCGATTGTGGAGAGTGGTGTCGATATTCCGAATGTAAATACTATAATCATCAACAATGCCGACCGCTTCGGTTTGAGCAACCTGCACCAGCTGCGAGGTCGTGTCGGACGAAGCGACAGAAAGGCTTACTGCTATCTTTTGTCACGCCCTGACGAGATGCTGTCGAGCGATGCAAGACGCAGATTGAGGGCTATCGAGGAGTTTTCGGACTTGGGTTCGGGCTTTAATATCGCGATGCAGGATTTGGATATCCGAGGTGCGGGAAATCTGCTCGGTGCAGAGCAGAGTGGTTTTATCGCCAATATCGGTTTTGAAACCTACCAGAAAATCTTGAACGAGGCTATTGCCGAGTTGCGTGCCGAGGGACTTGATGTTGCAGGATTGAGCAACGAGGAGCAGATTGTAGTCGAGGAGATGCGCTATGTCGATGATGTTACGCTCGAACTCGATGTTGAGGCTGAGTTGCCGGAGGAGTATGTGCGCCAGCAGGCAGAGCGTCTGAAACTGTATCGCAAGATAGATGCAATGACCGAAGAGGAGTCACTTGTGAAGTTCGAGGCGGAGTTGGAAGACCGCTTTGGCAAGATGCCACAAGCAGCAAAGGAGTTGATGAATGCGGTGCGTCTGCGTTGGGAGGCTATGCGCCTTGGTATGGAGCGCGTGAAGGTCAAAAATGGCTTGATGATAGTGCGCTTTGTGGGCGATGAACAGTCGCCATACTATCGCAGCGATGTCTTTATGGAGTTGCTGCGCAAAATTACGGCACAACCCGACCGCTTTGTTCTGAAACAGAGAGATGGCAAGTTGCAGATGACCGTGCGAAGAGTCGATAGTGTTGCTTCGGCAGTAAATGTATTGAAAGATTTATAAAAACGACTAATTGTCAATTGTCAATTATTAAATTTATGGCAAATTTAATCGTAGATGAGGGCAATACTTTGTGTAAAATTGCCGTTTTAGATAAAAGCGAGGTACTCTGCGAAGTGTCTGCGCCCGACTTTGATGTTGCTTTGGTAGAGCATATGGCTGAGCAGTTTCCGCTTGGGAAAGCGATAGTTGCTTCGACTCGCGGAGGAGCAGAGCGAATTTGTGAACAGCTACGCTCGAAAATTGCAAAAGTACTTCACTTTACATCGCAAACAGAGGTGCCTATTGAGATAGATTACGCTTCGCGTGAAACACTTGGTACAGACCGAATTGCAACGGCTGTTGGAGTGGTTTGCGAGATGGGAATAAAAGATGCCTTGGTGGTCGATATGGGAAGCGCCATAACCTTCGATATCATCGAAAATGGGACATTCAAAGGTGGCAATATCTCACTCGGCGTGGCGATGCGATTTAAGGCTCTGCACGAATTTACGGCATCGTTGCCGTTGTGCCAAGCGACCGAGCCAACCGGAGAGTTTGGTCGCTCGACAAAGGAGGCGATAGAGCAGGGTGTAATGCAGGGCGTTTTGCACGAGATGGAGGGTTATGTAGCGCGTATTTCGACTGCAAATGTTAAAAAAAGTATAATTTTTTGCGGTGGTAATGCCGAAAGTTTTGTTAATCGAATTAAAAATGCGATATTTGCACCTCGTAAACTAATGTTTACGGGATTGAACTATATTTTGGAGTATAATGTATCGAAAAACAATAAATAACTCGTTGCGTGTTGCAGTAGTTGCTGTGGCGTGTGCGGTGCTTGGAATTTTGCAGGTATCGGCACAGGGTGGAGCAGCCGTTACGGCATACTCGCCATATACAATGTTCGGTATCGGAGAGTTGCAGACTATCGGAACAGCACAGTCGCGTGCTATGGGTGGCGTAGGTGTTGCTTGGCGTTCTACACAGATGCCGAGTATCGCCAATCCTGCGGGTTATAGTGCAACATTGCAGAAGAGTTTCCTCTTTAATGTCGGTGTCGAGGGAAACTTCTTGCAGAATGCCCAAAAGCAGTACAACGCTACGGGCGAATACTCCCGAATGGCAAAGAATGGCAAGAACTCTGTAAATATCCACGAGATAGCGGTACAATTCCCGTTGGCAAAGAGGTTGGGTATGGGTGTCAGCCTGATGCCATATAGCAGTGTCGGATATAAGATGTCCTTCCTTGACCAGAGAGATGAGGTTGCAGGTAATATTGGTGCTGCATCTTACAACTATTCTGGCGATGGCGATGTCACGGAGGTAAAACTCGGTGTCGGTTGGGAGCCATTCAAAAACTTTTCGATAGGTATTGCAGCAAAGTACTATTGGGGTAAGATTACCCACAACTATACTTCGGCAGTGGATAACAATATCGTGGGTAGCGGAACATATCTCTCGGTTGTGGGCGAGGACGAGTATGCTATCTCGAACTTTAAGTTCCAAGTCGGTATGCAGTGGAATGCAATATCGAACGATAAACACATCTTGACCTTCGGTGCAACATACGATTATGGTGGAGGCTTGCGACCAAAGGTTACAAAGAGCCTGCTTCTGAATAATACCTACGAAACAGAGGTCTACCGCGAGAATGGCATATCGCAGATGCAGTTGCCACATAGTGTTAAGGCGGGAGTGATGTATCAGAGTCCGAAATTTATGGCTGCTGCCGAGTACGAATTTCAGGCGTGGGGCAGTGGAAACAGTGGTCACTTCGAGGAGAAGGTGAATAATAATATGACTGTCAAATATGTCGATACGCATACGGCAAAGGTGGGATTCTCCTATACACCAAATCGCTTCGATGTGCGTAACTACTTGAAGAGAATATCGTATCGCGTAGGCTTCCGTTACAGCAATTACTATCAGACTTATAACGGACATGGCATACCACAGTACGCAGTTACGGCAGGTTTCGGCTTCCCTCTCAAATTTATGGGAACATCGAGCATAGATGTCTCGTTGGAGTATGGATTGCGTGGCTCACATGCGCTGATGAATACCGCACCTAAGATTGGAATGATTCGTCAGGATTACTTCAAGGTGGGACTCGGATTCTCACTCTTTGGCGAGGACTATTGGTTTGTAAGACCAAAATATGATTAAAAAGGCGATTTTTAACAAAACAATATAACAAAATTATGAAAGCAGTAAAATTATTTATCGGATTGGCATTTGCGCTCGTTGCAGGCAGTGCTTCTGCACAGGATTTCAGCGATCCGCAGTATGCAAAGTGGGGTGAAACTCCCGAACAGCGTAGGGAGAATATCCTTGCAAGCACCTTCTTGAAGGAGGAGTTGAATAATCGTAATTTCAATCAGGCTGCAAAGTATTTGCAGCAGTTGTTGCAGCGTTGTCCGGGTGCATCGGAGAACACCTACGCAAATGGTATTCGCCTCTACAAGCAGAAGATTAATCGTGCTCGTTCGGTAGCCGAGAAGAATATCTATGTCGATTCGTTGCTTCTTCTCTACGATATTCGTTTGGAGTATTTCGGTGCGCATCCAAAGCGTGGTAAGGCATATATCCTCGACCGTAAAGCTCGTGAGCACTTGACCTACCGCGAGAGCGATCGTGAGGGTATCCGCAAGGATTTTGAGGTGGCTATTGCTGCACAAGTAGAGAGCAATGGAACAGCCGATCCGGAGTTGGTGGCTATCTACTTCAAGAATTTGTGTGATGACTACTCTAATGATATCGTTGATGCAATGACCATTGTGAATACCTACGATACCTATGCCAAGTATTTCGAGAATATCGATGCTTCGCAGGCGGACTTCAAAAATCAGTTCGAGACCTGCTTTGGTATGAGTGGTGCGGCTTCGTGCGAGAACTTGCAGAAGATTTTCGAGCCTAAAATTGCCGCTACACCAAACGATGAAAACCTATTGGCTCATGTCTTCCAGCTTATGACCAAGGCGAATTGCGAGAGCGATTTCTACCTCTCGGTTGGAGAGATGTACTATGGGGTTAAGCCACAATCGAGTGTTGCAATGTTGTTGGCACAGGTATTCCAAAACAAGAAAGAGTTTGCAAAGGCAAATCAATATCTCCGTGAGGCTTTGGCGAAGGAGACTGTTGCCGAGGAGCGTGAGAAGTTGTTGGCGCGTATCGGTATTCTCGAAATGACCGCGAATAACTATTCGGCTGCTGTCAAGGCATTCAACGAGTCCATCAATATTGATGAGGGAGATGATGACGGTTTGGCTCTTTACTTCTTGGCGCAGTGCTATGTAGCAGGCTCGAAGGATTGCAGTTCGGAGTTGGCAAAGCACTCGGTATATTGGTTGGCATACGACCTCGTACAGAAGGCTCTTCCTCTGTTGGAGGTAACCGATGCTACGATTGCAGCTAATGCAAAGAGTCTTGCAAACAGCTATCGCTCCGTATTCCCGACTGCCGAGGAGTGCTTCTTCGCAGAGTTGAAGGAGGGAGCAACTTACACTATCAACTGTGGTTTAGCAAAGG
This sequence comes from Alistipes sp., assembly GCA_045540675.1. GTDB lineage: Bacteria > Bacteroidota > Bacteroidia > Bacteroidales > Rikenellaceae > Alistipes. Next base: position 19,942 of record JAZQHQ010000008.1, read on the forward strand.
GCCTGACTACCCGAGTGCGTTATCGTGCGCAGTAGTTGGCGGAGGTAGTTTGTGAATATGATTTGCAGATTACACAAGAGTATCTTGGTAGCACTTCTTATTTTGGGAAGTGCTATCTTGCTGTTCTCGTGTAAGTCAAAAGATGGGGCAGCGGAGGAGTCGCTCGATGCGATAAAGACCGAGGAGAGCGAGAATCTCACGATTATAATGTCGGAGAATGGTCGTAAGTCCTATCTCTTTAAGACTCCGTTACTTGAAGGTTACACTTTGGGACGCGACCCATATCGAGAGTTTCGTAAGGGCATATCCATTACAACCTATCAAGACGACTCGCTGACAACGGTCAATGCGGTGTTGGTGGCAAACTATGCCATCTACTACGAAAATCGTAAATTATGGGAGGCGAAGGGCGATGTTGTGATTACCAAACACGATGGTACTCGCCTCTATACGCAACAACTCTTCTGGAATTCGATAACAAAACGCATCTACTCGAATGTCGATACGCGACTTGTAACCGATACAGATGAGGTTATTGGCGAGGGTTTTGAATCTGACGAGGATATGACCGAGCCTCGTTTCCGCCGTTGGAAAGGAAAGATGCAGGTCGATACCGAGCAGTTGCGAAGTGAACAGAAGGGTGATGATAAAGGAGAGAATAGAGGTGACGATAAGCAGGTGAAAAGTACGCCTAAATCGCAACCGAAATCATCTTCAAGGCCTAAACCGCAATCTAAACCAAAACCTGTGCAGCCTGTCGTATCAAGACCATCGACAGGGGAGCCTATGCAGCGACAAAGTATGCGACCGGCACCAATGAAATTTGAGAACGAGAAAAAGTCTTTGAGTACGGCGTCACCCAAAAAACCGAAGTAATCTATGGATAATCTATATGTAGCACTTGTTTTGGTGCTGATAATGGTGGTGTTGTCGGCATTTTTTTCGGGAATGGAGATTGCCTTCCTGAATAAAAATCGTCTGCGCCTCGAAATAGACCGCAAGCAGAGTCGTATGTTCGACTATATTGCAGGACTCTTTTCGCGCCAACAAGGACAATATATTACCACTATTTTGGTGGGCAATAACATCGCGTTGGTAATCTACTCGATGAGTTTGTCGTTGGTGTTGCGCGAAGCGGCTCGTGCACTCGGTTGGGTGTCGGTGCAGGAGGGTTCATTGTTGCTCGAAACTATTATTCCTACCATCATAATTATCTTTTTGGGCGAGTATCTTCCGAAATCGGTATTTAGGAGTAATCCTAATTTCTACTATCGCTATCTCTCGCCTGTGATGTACTTCTTCTATATTATATTGTACCCGATAACTCGCGCTACAACACTACTTTCGTATGGTTTGTTACGATTGATAGGTAGTAAGGCGAGTGCAGCAGAGCGTCAGATAGAGTTCGATCGTAGCGACTTGGAGAGTCTGCTCGAAAATAACAATTCAGCGGAGTTATCCTCGGATGCGGATAATGATATAAAGATGTTCCAGAATGCGTTGGATTTTGCCGATTTGAGAGTGCGTGATGCAATGGTGTCGCGTGTAGATGTCGAGGCGGTGGATATTGACGACTGCACGATGGAGGAGCTTACCGAGCGGTTTGTAAAGACTATGTACTCGCGCATATTCGTATGGCGCGATTCGATAGATAACATTATCGGTTATGTCAATTCGAAGACGCTGTTCGATGCGCCAAAGAGCATTGAGGATGCATTGATGAAGGTCGATTATGTAGCCGAAACACTCCCTTTGCAGGATTTGCTCACACAGTTTACGAAGAATAAGAGCAATATAGCTGTCGTTATTGACGAATTTGGCGGCACGGCGGGTATTATATCGTTGGAGGATGTTTTGGAGCAGATTTTCGGCGAGATTGAGGACGAACACGACAAACCCGATATGGTCGAGAAACGCATTTCGGAGCGAGAGTTTGTCTTTTCGTGCCGTTTGGAGGTGGAGTATCTGAACGAGAAATATGGCATAGATATCCCCGAAAGCGAAGAGTATGACACGCTCGCAGGTTACATAATATCGCGTTACGAGGAGTTACCTGTGGCGGGCACGGTAATGGAATACGATGGGTTGCGTGTTAAAATTTTGGGCACAAGTCGCGCCCGTATTGAACTTGCTAAAATCGAGATAATGGGTAAAAAATAGTAGTTCTCGATAAAAAAATAGAGAAAAAGGTCGAAAATTGGAATAAAATATCTATCTTTGGAGGTTAATCGATAAAATTAAAAATTAAAATATTTGGTACTATGTTAAGTTTGAACACTTTGAGAACCCAATTCGGTGTGTTGCTGTCGGTAATTATCGGCGGTGCGTTATTGGCGTTTATTCTCTCGTTGAAGACAGAGATGGGATTTTCCGGCAATGATCCGGAGGTAGGAGAGGTAGCAGGAGAAGAGGTGCACTACTCGGAGTTCCTCGCTGCTTATGAGGATGTTAAAACCCAGATGGGTGGCGACAATTTCGATTACGATCAGTCGGCACAGGCAGTCTATATGACTTGGCAGTCGCTCCTTACAGACCGTGTGTATGTTCCGGATTTCGAGAAGCTCGGTTTAACCGTTACACCGGCAGAGCGTAAGGCAATGTTGCAGGGCGAGATTCCTTCGGGCGTGTATAGCAGCGTATTTGCAGATCCTCGCACCGGCGTTTATGATGTAGCAGCCGTAGTTGATTTTCTTTCGCGCGTTGAGAGTACTCCGGAGTTGCAGCGTGTTTGGAATATCGTTAAGAAGCAGGCAGGTATTGAGCGTGCAATGAACAAGTATAACGATTTGGTTCGTGGTGGTGCGTACGCAAATGCTCTCACATTGAACAAGGGCGTAGTTGCCGAGAATAATACCTACAAGGGACACTTTGTTGCATGCAAGTATTCGAGCGTTGCAGATTCACTTGTAAAGGTTTCTAACCGCGAGATTAAAAAGTACTACAAGGCTAATAAGTCGCAGTACAAGCAGTCGCCATATCGTACTGTAAACTACGCTCACTTCGAGATTGAGCCTACCGATGCCGATAGAGCAGCAATCGAGGCTACGGCAAAGTCGGAGAGCGAGAAGTTTGCAAAGGCAAAGGAGTTGAAATCGTATGTTCGTGAGGAGGCACACGCATCGTTGGCTAGCACCTATGTTGCAGCCAAGTCGCTCTCATCAGACGAGGCAAAGGCACTCCGTGCAGGCAAGACTTTTGGTCCGGAGTTGCAGGGTGACGAGTGGTACGCTTCGCGTGTAGCAGAGAGCCGCAATGTACCTGATTCGCTCGAATTGCAACACATCGTTGTTTCGTACTTGGATAGCAATTTGGCAGATAGCCTCTACAATGTGGCAAGCAAGAAGGGCGCAGATTTTGCTGCTTTGGCTGCAAAACACTCTGTGGCTGATACAGCTGCTGATGGTGGTGTTATCGGTAAGGTTGCATACTCGACATTGACTCCTGAACTTGCAGATGCTTTCAAGACTGCGCGCAAGGGTTCGGTCGTTAAGGTTGCATTTGGTGACGCAATTCAGATTTTCAAAGTTCTCTCGACAGGTCCTGTAACCCGCCACTATCGTTTGGCAACATTGACCTATCCTGTTGAGGCTTCGCAGGAGACCAAGCGTGCAATCCACAAGGAGGCGAGCACATTTGCCGTTGAAGCAAAGGGCTCGGCAGAGAAGTTCGAGGAGACGGCAAAGGCAAAATCCATCATGACATCTTCGATGAATGTAGAGTTTGATAGCCGTAATGTTCCGGGCTTGTCTAACTCGTTGGAGGTTGTTCGTTGGGCTAACGATGCAAAGGTTGGCGAGGTTTCGGATATCATCAAACTCGATGATGGATATGTTGTAGCAGTAGTTACAACCGTTGACGATAGCGAGTACAGACCACTCGATAAGGTGTCTTCGCAGATTAAGAACAAGTTGCTTCGCGAGAAGAAGGCTGCGTTGTTGAAGGAGAAGATGACGGGTGCAACTTTGGAGGAGATTGCAGCAAATGCAGACTCGAAGGTTGAGGAGTTCAGTGATGCAAAGTCTTCGGCATACTATGTTAAGGGTTTGGGCGTTGAGCCTCGCGTGCTTGGTGCAGTGGCTGCTGTTTCGGCAGATGCAACAGGCAAGGTGCTCCCACTTGTTGAGGGTAACAGCGGTGTCTATGCCGTGGTTGTTGATGAGGTAGCAGTAGAGGAGAAGCAGACCGTAGAAGCAGAGCGTGTTAAGGCGCAGGCAGAGGCGGAGTCTATGGTACAGCGCCGTGCTTTGTGGGCTTTGCAGGAGCAGGCAAATATTGTAGATGGCACAGTGAAGTATTTCTAGTCTGAAATTTTTCGATTGTCTATAAAAGGGCGATACCATTGCGGTGTCGCCCTTATTTCTTGCTGATTATTTGCTATTTAACTCATTTTATATGCAAAATCCCTTTAATTGTCAATTATTTTGTATATATTTGTCATATTAAATTGCGTGAATAGTACGCTAATAGATATAGAGTTATGAAAATTGTTATAGCCGGAGTAGGTGAAATGGGTACGCATCTGGCGAAGATGTTGAGTGGAAATGGGCACGATATTACCGTTGTGGATACCGAACCCAAGGCGTTGGCAGAGGTGGCAAGCCTTGCTGATGTAATCACGGTGGAGGGAGATTCTACAACCTTTGCAGTATTGCGCAAGGCATCAGTTCGCAAGTGCGACCTTTTTATTGCAGTGCATCCTGTCGAGAATACCAATATCCTCTCGGCGATTATGGCGAAACAGCTCGGCGCAAAGAAGGCTATTGCCCGTATTGACAATAACGAGTATCTCGAACCAAATAACAAAGAGATGTTCATCAATATGGGTATAGACTATATGTTCTATCCCGAAAAGATTGCAGCCGAGGAGGTAATTACGCTGCTCGGACACACTTCGACTACGGAGTTTGTCGATTTTTCGGGCGGTCGCCTCTCGTTGGTGGTATTCCGTTTGGAGCCGACATCTCCGCTTGTAGGTCGCGAGTTATCGAGTTTTTCGGTTGATGAGAATGCAGCGTATCGCACAGTGGCAATATCGCGTGATGGCAAAACCTTAATTCCTCACGGTACAGACTCCTATATGGTAGATGATATGGTCTATATTATCGCTCGTCACGACTCTGTGAGTGAGATTATGGCGTTGTCGGGGCAGGGAAATGTCGATATTAAGAATATGATGATTCTCGGAGGTTCGCGTATTGGCGTACAGATTGCGCAGGCTATGCAGGAGGATGTAAATATCAAGTTGGTGGATTACAATGCCGAGAAGGCGTATCGCTTGGCGGAACAACTCGAAAAGACTCTGATTATCAATGAGGATGGTCGAAATACCGAAGCCATGGTAGAGGAGGGTTTGTCGAATATGGACGCCTTTGTTGCGGTTACGGGTCGTAGCGAGACGAATATCCTTACTGCTATGTTGGCAAAGCGAATGGGTGCAAAGAAGGTTATTGCAGAGGTGGAGAATCTCAACTATATCAACTTGGCAGATAGCGTAGGCGTTGATACCATTATCAACAAGAAGATGGTGTCGGCATCTAATATCTTCCGCTTTACGATGTCCACCGATGTCTTGGCTATAAAGTGCCTGACAGGTAGTGACGCCGAGGTATTGGAGTTTATTGTAAAGCCAAATTCGCCTGCTACAAAGGCTCCGATTAAGGATTTGGGCTTGCCGAGCGATGTTACTATCGGAGGTATTGTGCGAGGTGATAAGGTCTTTATTGCATCGGGAGCGACCGAGATAGCGGCATACGATAGGGTAGTTCTCTTTGCGATGCCTTCGGCGATAGCGAAAGTGGGGGACTTTTTCAGCTAATGCGAAACTAACATCAAACATAATATAATATAGGTAACCAATGTATATAGCAATTGCAGGAAATATCGGCAGTGGCAAGACTACGCTGACCGAGATTTTGACAAAACATTACGGCGCAAAGGCGTACTATGAGGATATCGACAATCCATACATCAACGACTTCTATGAGGATATGAATCGTTGGGCATTCCAATTTCAGGTACACTTCCTTGCAAGTCGTATTCGTCAGACAATGGATATGTTGGCTGATGGCTCGGAGGATATATTCCAGGACCGCACTATCTATGAAGATGCTCACATCTTTGCAGGCAATCTTCATCAGATGGGTTCGATGTCTTCGCGCGATTTTGGAACATATATGAAGTTGTTCGATATCTCGACAAACCTTATTCCACAACCCGATTTGCTTATCTACTTGAAGGCGAGTGTGCCGACTTTGGTAAAGCAGATTTGTAAGCGTGGTCGCGACTACGAGCAGAATATCGAGGTTGGTTATCTCGACCGCTTGAATAATCGCTACAACGATTGGATTGAGAATCACTACCAAGGCGAGGTCTTCATTATTGATAAGGATAATGAGGATTTTGTGGAGAATGCAAAGGTTTTGGAGGCCCTCTATGAGCGTCTTGATGCAATTAAAGCCTCGCAGAAGAAGTAGCCGATGAGAGCATTACCTGTCGCCTTTACGGAGCGTATGCGTAAGCAGTTGGGAGCAGAGGAGGCCGAATGTCTTTTCGAGGCTCTCGACTCGGTGTCGCCCGTTGCCGTACGCCTTAACCCTGCTAAATGCGGAGAGGAGGGTGTATGGAGTGAAGGTGAGGCGATAGCGTGGAGTAAGAATGGTCGTAAGTTGAAGGAACGACCATCATTTACCCTCGATACAGCATTTCACGCAGGAGCATACTATGTGCAGGAGGCAGCATCGCAGTTTCTCGACTATATTATAGCGCAAGAGGGGTTGCAGGGTAAGCGCGTGTTGGATATGTGCGCAGCACCCGGAGGGAAAACGACAATCTATTCGACCGCAGTGGGCAGAGATGGGTTGGTGGTAGCGAACGAGTATGTTCGCTCACGAGCTAACATTTTGGCAGACAATGTGCGTAAGTGGGGTTTGGGCAATGTTTTGGTTACCAACAATGCCCCCGAACATATAGCACAGTTTGAGGGTTGGTTCGATATGGTAGCAGTCGATGCACCTTGCTCGGGCGAGGGTATGTTCCGAAAGGAGGAGGTAGCCCGTGAGGATTGGAGCGAAGCAGCGGTGAAGATGTGCGCTGCGCGTCAGTTGTCGATTGTGCGTGAGGCTTGGCAATCGCTTAAAGAGGGAGGACTGTTTATATATAGCACCTGCACCTTCAATGATGAGGAGGACGAGGGCGTTCTGCAAGCCTTTATAGAGGAGTTGGGCGATGTTTTTACTTCGTCACAACGAGTTGATATAGAGACGCAGTGGGGCGTAATACGAGGAGAGGTCGGAGCATTTCAGACTTTTAGATTTTTCCCTCATAAGACCGATAGCGAAGGTCTGTTTGTAGCGGTTGCACGAAAGGCGGAGTCGGTGGCTCAACGCACGCCAAAGGCACGAAAAAAGGTTGTACAGGAGGTTGATAAAAATAGTCGTCAAGAGTTGTCGTGTTGGCTGCAAGAGCCCGAAAAACACACATTTGCGGTGGTAGCAGATGCCATTTACGCCTATCGTACCGAGCAATATAAAGCAGTGCAGGCGTTGTCCGAAAACCTGACTGCAATCTATTCGGGTGTGGCAATGGGGCAAGTCTTCAAAGGCAAACTAAAACCCGATTGGGCGTTGTCGCAATATGTCGGACTTAATCGCTCGGCGGTGGCGGTGACGGAGTTGGACGAGGCGAGAGCATTGGATTATCTCCGTAAGCACGATATTGCGGTTGGCAATATGGAGGAGGGTATAAATCTCGTTACGCATCAAGGTCGTGCGTTGGGATTTGCCAAGAGAGTGGGTGTAAGATGTAATAATCTCTATCCCAATTCGTTGAAAATTTTGAATATGTAAAAGATATGGTTGAAAAACTCTACTATTCTATGGGTGAAGTAACGGAGATGTTCGATGTCGAGCCATCTCTGATTCGCTATTGGTGTTCGCAGTTTAGTTGTTTGCAACCGAAGCGAAACGCCAAGGGCAACCGAATGTTTACGCCCCAAGATATTGAGCAGTTGAAGCGTATTCATCATCTGTTGAAGGAGCGCAGAATGACTATTGAGGGGGCGAAGAAAGCGATGCGTAAGCGTGCTATTGATGCCGAAGAGAATAACTCGGATTTGGCGTTGTTGGAGCAGTTGCAGTCGTTGCGTGCAATGTTGGTTGAGATGCGTGAGGGTATCGGTGATGAGGAGCCGGTCGAGGAGTCAGCTCCGGCACAAACAGATACACCTGCAACCGAATCTACACCAAAGAAGAAACGCGCTCCACGCCGTAAATTGATTGGTGAAGAGGGTGTGGTCGAAAGACCTCTATTCCCATTCTATGAGCAAACCTTGTTTTAAGAACTAAACCGATGAAGATTAGAGATATAATTGCTCCAATAGAGGAGTTTGCGCCACTTTCGTTACAGGAGTCGTACGACAATGCAGGTTTGGTTGTTGGTCGCCTTGACGATGAGTTGCAGGGTGGTGTTTTGCTCGCAGTAGATGTTACTGAGGCGGTTATTGCCGAGGCGATAGAGAAGGGTTGCGGATTGATTATTACCCACCACCCGATAATCTTCCACCCATTGAAACGGCTCAACTCGGCTTCGGTTGTAGAGCGTTGTGTGGAAATGGCAATTCGTAACAATATTGCACTTTATGCTTGCCATACTAATCTCGATTCAGCTCGAAATGGTATGAGTTGGCGTGTTGGCGAGATGCTTGGTTTGCAGGATATGGAGGTGTTGCAACCTACCTCCGAAGTGGGAGGATTTGGTGTTGTCGGAACGCTTGCACAGCCTATGGCGGAGTGCGATTTTCTGCGACAGGTGAAAACGACCTTTTCGGTTGAGGCTCTGCGACATAGCGCACTGCTTGGTCGCGAGGTAAAGCGCGTTGCAATCTGTACCGGAGCAGGAGCTTCGTTGATGGCGGATGCGAGGGCTTCGGAGTGCGATATTTACCTTACCGCTGACCTCAAATATAACGATTTCTATACTCCCGACTCCTCTTTTGTCGTTGTGGATATGGGACATTTTGAGAGTGAATTTTGCGTAATTGCAATTTTATTTGATATTTTATCAAAAATTTTTATTAACTTTGCGCTCCACAAGAGCGCTCAATCGAAAAATCCGGTATATTATTTCGTGTAAGTATCTGGGTTATAAATGATTAAAGCGTTTAAGGTTCAGATTTCGAGCAAAGAGAGATAACAAAATTAAGATATATGGCTACAAAGAAAAAGACAGCAGAGGTAGATTACTCGATGTACGAGAAGATTGTTGCACTCTACGAGTTGCAGAAGATTGACTCCCAGATTGACGAAATCAACAAGGTTAAGGGTGAGTTGCCTTTGGAGGTTGAGGATTTGGAGGATGCTGTGGCAGGTTTGAACACCCGTCTCAACAACATCAATAGCGAGATTGACGAGTTGAACTCGCTTACCAAGCAGCGTCAGCGCGAGATAGAGGAGGCTAATGCCCTTATCGCTCGCTACAAGGAGCAGCAGAGCAATGTTCGCAACAACCGAGAGTATGAGTCGTTGGAGAAGGAGATTGAGTACCAATTGCTCGAAATTACTCTTGCAGAGAAGCGTTTGAAGGAGTATGCCGGTGCTATCAAGACAAAGAAGGCGGCTTTGGAGGGTGCGCAGACCGAGCTTACAGAGCGTCAGGCAGACCTTGATGTTAAGCGTCAGGAACTCGACAGCATTGAGAGCGAAACTGCGGATGAGGTGAAGGAGCTTGCTGCAAAGGCAGTTGTTGCAAAGTCGAAGATTGACGAGCGACTTCTATCGGCATACGACCGTATCCGTTCGAAGGTACGCAATGGCTTGGCGGTAGTGACCGTAAAGCGTGATGCTTGTAGCGGTTGCTTCAACCGTATCCCACCACAGCGTCAAGCAGACATTCGTCTTGGTAAGAAGTTGATTGTTTGCGAGTATTGTGGTCGCATACTTGTCCCTTCCGAGGAATAATATCTTGTGATAAGCCGCAATCTTTGGCGTAATAAAAGGCTGCAAAATTTTGCAGCCTTTTTTACGCCAAAGTGTGTTACCCACCCCCTAAATCCCCCCCCCTCCTGTGAGGGGGACTTTGCTAAAAGTAAAGACCTTCGGGCTGTACGATTTGGTACTATCCCGAAGGTCTTTCTTTTGCGATGCACCGCATCTCACGACTTCTGACAAGAAATGAAAATTGTATAATTTCGAAAAAAGGTGAAAAAATCTCTTAACTCTCAACTCTCCGCTCTCAACTTTTTACTATCTTTGTAAAAAAGTTGGAGGAACTATGCAGACTATTATAATCTTTGCTGTTGCAGTGGTGGCACTCGTAGTGGGTGCGGTGTGTGGATATTTTGTGGCTCGTACACGCAGTGTAGCAACCGAAACACTTCTCGAACAGAAGCGTGTAGAGGCAGAGCAGACAAAGTCGGAGTTGGCGGAGTGTCGCTCTGAAAACATCTCTTTGCGAGCCGATAATGCCCGCCTTGACGAGCAACTGCGCCAACAGGCAGAGGAGCGAAAAAACCTGCGTAGCGAGTCGGAGATGGTTTTTCGAGAGATTGCAGCTTCGATTTTCGATGAGAAGTCGAAGGTTATGCGCGAGAGCAACCGCAACCAACTCGGTGAGATACTTACTCCTTTCAAGAGCGACCTCGAAAATCTCAAAAAGACCATTCACGACTGCTATACAGGGGAGGTCAGCGAGGTTAAATCTCTGCGAGATACAATCAAGGATTTGACCGACCTGAACAACACCATCAGCCGTGAGGCAAAGGAGCTCACCTTGGCGCTCAAAGGGAACTCGAAGGTGCAGGGCGATTGGGGCGAGATGCTTCTGAAACAACTGCTCGAAAAGTCGGGCTTGGAGGAGGGTGTGAACTATGTTCTGCAAGCGACCGAGAATGAAGACGGCTCAAAGATTAAGGGCGAAGATGGCGGACAGTTGCGCCCCGATGCGGTATTCTATCTGCCAGAGGGTAAGAGCCTTGTAATAGACTCGAAGGTGTCGCTTACGGCATATACCGACTATGTAAATGCCTCGGCAGAGGAGCAACCTGCGGCATTGGCAGCGCACTTGCGTTCGGTGAAGCAACATATTGACGAGTTGGCACGCAAGGAGTATCCGAAATATGTTCAGAATGCGGCAGACTTTGTGATGATGTTTGTGCCGAATGAAGGGGCATACTTGGCGGCATTAAATGCCGATAAAGAGCTGTGGGAGAGTGCCTATCAGCGTCATATTGTGATAATCAGCCCTACACACCTTATCTCGGTGCTGAAACTGATGTATCAACTTTGGATTAGGGATAAGCAGACCAAAAATGCCTTGAAGATTGCAGACGAAACGGGCAAGTTGTACGACAAGTTTGTCGGCTTTGTCGGCGACTTGGAGGATATAGGCAAGCACCTCGATAAGGCAAATGCGGTCTATGAGGAGGCATACAAAAAATTGTCGAGTGGTAAAGGCAACCTTCTCTCCCGCGTGGAGGGCATCAAAGAGTTAGGCGTTAAAACCGCCAAACGCCTAAAAATAGAAGAGCCTGTCTAACAAGAAAAAGTTAGGCAGGCTTGTTTGTTGATGTGGATTTATGGAGGTAAAATTCAATATATGGAAATCGTAAAAGTTTCGATAAAATAGCATTAAGCGACGCAGAGTTGCGTTAAATTGATGCTTC
>JAZQHQ010000009.1:0-9277 GCA_045540675.1 Alistipes sp.
CTCCTTTTTGCAGGCGCAGTCGTCGAAAAACTCAACGAACAAAGCCTTTGCAAGTCGCCAATTCTCCCGGTTGATACAATACTTAACCTTCGGTGTTTCGACCTCTCCCTGTATCAAGCCTGCCTCTTTCAACTCTTTTAGGTGTTGAGATACGGTTGCCTTGGCAATCGGCAACTCCTCGTGAATATCACCAAAGTAGCACTCCGTTTGCTTGGCAAGAAATTCGAGGATAGCGATGCGTGCAGGGTGTCCCATCGCCTTTGCAAAGGGTGCAACTTGCTCTTGATTAAGTGTATATTCCTTGTTCGCCATAGTGTCTATGCTTGTTTCTGTTCGCAAATATACGAACAATAATTCAAAGTTCCAAATCCACCAGTCAAATCATCATATATTAAATTGGATTAAATTAAGGACAGAACTTCGGTTTTGTCCTTTTTTGTTTCTGGGCAGTGAAGACGGGTAATTATGGGTAAGTTTTTGACCTCAAAGAGCGGTTTTTCAGAGTTGCTCGCTTTCTTGCAAAAAGTGCCCCAGACAGCGTCTGGGCAGTGTTTGGGCAGTGTGCCACCCCTCACTTACTACTCTTATTTTGGGGAGGATTTGGTAATAGTTTTAGGGCAGTATTTGGGCAGTTTTCGCTCATTTTTGGGTAGTTTTTGGGCAAAAAAAGACCGATGGGACTGCCCAATCGGTCATTGTAAATTGTTGATATTTAGGTTTTTAACCTTTATCAACCTCTTAATACTCCTCCTCGTTAAAGAAGAAATCTTCTTTCGATGGGTAGTCAGGCCAAATCTCCTCCATACTCTCGTATGCCTCGCCATCATCTTCAATCTCTTGAAGATTCTCAATTACTTCGAGTGGTGCGCCCGAGCGAGTTGCATAGTCAATCAACTCCTCTTTTGTTGCCGGCCATGGGGCATCCTCCAATTTAGCTGCAAGTTCAAGTGTCCAATACATAATTCTATATCTTTTTAGTTGTTAGTTATATTCTACAAAAGCGAGTGCAAAAGTATAAAAAATTTCTAATATACAAGCAGTTGCATATATATTTTTATCAAACCCACTATTTTCATCTTACTCCATACGAGTCGCAACACTGAAATACTCCTTACCAAATTGGTCTGTAGCAACTATTCTAATCTCGGCATCTGCGCGTTGTGGCTTATACTCGAAAAAGTGATAAGTATTTGCAGTATTCAAAAATTTGAATTTTTTGATTCCATTACCAGTATTCTCGCGCATCTCATCATAGAGTGGGTCCTTAGCACGAATTCTCGACAACTGAGGTTTAGACACCTTTGCGCCATTCTCATAGACCTCGAATTGCCAATCTGGGTGCCAATCCCATACATTCAAACGGATAACCTGTTCGCCATTCTTATTGACTATACCTTTATTATATAGGCGAAACTTCTGCTCACTGCGATCTGCAAAATTCACACTCTCGCGAGCCGTAAGCACTCCTTTATCGAAATCATAGCGAGTGAAAGTAGCCGGAGAACCGTCGTTACATAGCGGATAGTACCACCACGAGCCCGATACCGAAGGATGGATATACTCGGTAGTATTTGGATAATTTGCAACCTTCACCGCTTCGGATTGATGATTGTGTCCGGAAAGAATTGTCATAGGCAAATTGTACGAAGCATAGTTCGACACGATTTCGTCTGCATTATGCTTCGCCTTGCCACCTAAATATCGACGATACGAAGGGCAGTGCCAAGCAAATACGATATGTTTTGTATTCTTAGGCATCAACGCTGCATCCTGCTTTACCCAATCTATCTGGTCTTGCGTAAAACGCACCTCGTAGTTGCGATCCTTGCCCTCCGATTTATGGTTGCAGTACTTCACATTATCGAGCACAACATAATGCACACCGCCAATATTAAAAGAGTAGTAGGTTGGACCAAAAACCCTCATATACTCCAATTCTGCCTCGGTGTCGTCGTCATCGAAGATATCTCGTGCCTTCATATCGTGCTCGTGATTACCGATTGCCGTGAATGTCTGTATAGGCATTCCACTACGCTCACACACCTCAACAAAGTTATCCAAGTCACCACCATAGCGACTCCAATGCGATTCGTTACTCATATCGCCGAGATTGAGTCCATAGACCTTCGTTCCCGACGGCAGTTTCGATACATAGTCGCGCAATGTCGCCATATAGGTGCGAGCAAAAGTTGCTGAGTCCAGCTCACCCACCGGATTGCTCAGCGGCATCTCGCGCAGAGGCTCATTTCGCGTCATACATCTGTTGCGAACATGGATATCCGCCGAAACAATCAAATGATATTTAGACTGATCCACCGCCTTCAACGAAAAGTTATACTCGCGCTGCTTTGGGTGCAATGGACGATAGAAATCGGGCATAAAGCCACGCAATGTAGGCACCTCATAGCCCGAAGGTACCGAGATATAGACAAAGCGCGAATGAGCATTGCTAATTTTCAATTTATATGTTCCATTTTGGTTTGTACGAGTAGCAGATATACCATCGGTAACAACCACACCCTCTATGCCTTGTCCATCACATACAACTCTACCACGAACAGTTGCCGCCTCGGCTGCAAATACGGCCACAATAAGAGTCAAAAGAGTTAATAATCTTTTCATATTAGGTATTAAATTTAAGGCTTCCACAAAACCTCCTCTGCATCAAGTCGTTCCGTAATGGTACGACATAGGGCATAGAGGTAGTCCGAAAGGCGATTTAGCAACATTAAAAGCGATTTATCAATTTCATAATTTTCTGACGCTTCAATCGCTCGGCGCTCTGCTCTGCGACACACTGTGCGACAGATGTGACAAAGTGATGCAAGCTCGCAACCTCCCGGAATTGTAAAACATTCAATAGGTTTCAACTCCGCCTGCAACGCATCTATACGCCCTTCCAAGTGCACAATATCCTCCTCCGAAAGCTTCGGTATCTCATATTTGCAGTTGCAACCTACTGCAAGCAGAGAACATACTGTCATCAACTTCGAGCATATCCAACGGCAATCCTCAACATATAGTTGTAGTGACTTCTCGTGCGACATTTTATCTGCCAAATAGGCGATATTTGCCTGCAACTCATCGGCAGTACCATACGCCTCAACGCGCACATCTGTTTTGCGTACACGCTCGCCACCAATCAATGATGTACGCCCCTTATCACCTCCTTTTGTATATAATTTCATAGACGATAGTGTTGTTTTGGCAAATGATTATTGAAAAACAGAATATAAGCGCGATTATCGACCGTAGTTGAGCGATGTTCATCTATCAAGGCTCGCACCTCGTTCTGTCGTTCGCGATTGAGGTACGGCTGACATATAGCAAGCGTTACCCCCTCCGCCTTTGCATCTTCGTATGCTTCACGCAACTTTTCGGTAAGGTAGTCAGCCAACAAAATTGACAAATCGCCCCCGACCTCGTTTATCGAGTAGCTTTTTCCCTCGATATATTGCAGGGCGTTATGCAATTGTCGCGCCCTTCTATCCGCCACGCCATTTGCTCGTAACGAATCGTAGAGTGCCGAACCTGAACCCTCCAACAGAGCCTTACTCATAAACACTTTTCGCACAAGACCATAGACAAATGGAGAGTGTACTCCGTAGCCGTGGTAGTACTTCGCACGCGAGAGTTTATTACCCAGCAACTGCAATCTGCGACCGATATTTCTACCGCTAATTTTCATATTCGCATCTCCTATTTTTTGAGCAATCCCGCCAAGTGTCCTGTCGAGAATGCAATTTGCAGGTTGTAACCGCCCGTATTGGCATCTACATCGAGTACCTCTCCGGCAAAATACATACCTTTGATTTTCAACGACTCCATCGTATATTCGTTCACCTCCGAGCAACTTACACCACCTGCGGTAACCACAGCATACTCGAATGGTGCATAGTCCGAAATCGGGAATGACCAACCTTTCAAAACCTTAATCAATCGCTCGAACTCCTTATCCGACACCTTCGAGATATAGAGGCGCGAATGGACATCTAACTCCTTGCAGATTGGCACCACAAGCGGTTTTGGCACCAAGCGGCGCACCAACTCCGCAAAGAAATCCTCGGGGCGCATCTCGGCAACCTCGCGCTTGATACGCTCACGAAGAATATCCTCGGTGAGGGCAGGTTTCAGGTCAAGTTCTATTTTGACACTCTTCTCTTCGAGCAGAGCATCTACGGCATCGCGACTTAAACGAAGAATTACAGCACCCTCCAAGCCTCTCTCCGAGAAGGACATCTCGCCAAACTCCTCGCGAACCATCTCGCCACCGACAAATAATCGGGCGTTGATATTTTTGAGCCAGACGCTCTTTATATACTCAATCTGAGGGTGGTTCGATACAAGCGGCGTAAGCGAAGGTCGCACATCCTCGATAGTGTGTCCTACGCGGTCCGCAAAGGTATATCCATCGCCCGTAGAGCCGGTAGCAGGGTAGGAGACTCCACCCGTAGCGATAATCACATTTTCGACCTCTATCTTGCGAATAAAACCACGCTTATTCATATACTTCACGCCATAGACCTTGCCTCCCGCGACAAGTATCTCCGTTACGCGGCTATTGCACTGAATATCCACCTCGTGATCGCGACAATAGAACTCCAACGCATTAGCGATATCTGCCGCCTTGCCACTCTCAGGAAACACGCGCTCGCCACGCTCGGTAACGAGTTTTACGCCCATACGCTCGAAGAAACGCATCGTAGCACGATTGGTAAACTCCGACATTGCCACATGCAACCACTCGCCATTTGTGCGTACATTCTCTGCAAACTCCTCAACGGGGCGAGCATTTGTCAAGTTACAGCGTCCCTTACCCGTAATTCGCACCTTACGAGCCGGTTTCTCCATCTTTTCGAGAAGCAAAACCTTATTACCCACTCTGGCTGCTGTTCCTGCTGCCATCAATCCTGCCGCACCGCCACCAATCACAACCACATCGTAGTGTGGGTGCGTCAATTCCAATTCGAGATTCTCTTCCATCTATTATTTTCAAGCTATTAGCCATTAGCTATTTAACTATTGGCTTTTTTATCTACTATTCGTTATATATCACCTTTCGCAACTCTTCGCATGCCTTTTCGGGGTCTGTTCTGTCGAAATGGAACGGCACAATGCCCAACTCGGCTGCCGCCTCGACATTGTCCCTGCGGTCGTCTATAAATATAGTCTCAGCAGGATTCAGTCCATATTTCGATAACAACAATTCGTAAATTGCTCTCTCCGGTTTCACGAACTTAACCTCACAAGATATTATCTCCTCGTCAAAGTGACGATACACAGGTTTCTTACGCAAAAACTCAATATATTCGGGCGACATATTCGACAATACAATAAGCCGATACCCTCGTGCCTTCAATTCGGTGATAAGTCGAGCCGTAGGCTCAACCTCCTCCTGATAGTTGATAGCAAGCAACATATTTGCCTTTGCACTCTCTACATCGCTACCACGATACTCTGCCACCGCTTTTGCCACCTCCTCAACGGGCAATACTCCTCGGTCGTAATCCTCCCAGAACTTCGGTACACCACCCTCCGGAGTAGTGAATACGAAAGAGAAGTACTCCTCCAAATGCTTCGGAAAACGCAATGGATTACGGGCAAAAACAACCCCTGCAAGATCGAAAACTATATTTTTAAGCATCTGCTTCTACTGCTTTGTTAGTTGTGCCTTAATACGCTCACGGAATTCCGGCGATAACTTATCCATCTTATCAACCTCAACAAGACACTCTGTGAGCGATTTGTAGTAGTTTTCTACGCTCTTATGAATATCCTGTGGATACTCCATAATGAAATTAGGAGCCTGCGATACATTCATATAGAAGTCCGGCAAAAGCGGATATGGGTCGTATGCAATCGCATACGCCTCCTTAAACTCAGCTGTGAGTGCCACACAACGATTTATCACACCTTGTACGCCGTACAACTTCGATTGTGCAGCCAAATCGCCCTCTGCAAACTCTACCTCAACAGTACAGCCTTTGGCATTATCAATCTCGCCAACCATGATATACGGAGCGAGAGTGTAACCATCATAGCCCCACTCTCCGACCTCGGCATAGCGATTATATTTCAACTCGCGACCATCAACACGCACCGACTTTGGAGGGTAGTTTGCAGGCATACGCAACTCATACGAAGTGGTTGCTGTTGCACCCTCGAATGTACCCTTGCGAGGAGCAATTGTGATAACCACCTTATTGCCCTCTGTGCGCTTTGTAACCTTTGTCGTAGCATAAGCAGCAGAGTAATCCTTTGACTTGCCATCGTCCTCGTATATAGTTGTTTCGCCATCGCCACCCGGAACAAATGTCAGCACATACGAATTTATTGTCTGCTGTAAGTTGCGTACCGACTTCGGATACATCGGAATAATCGAACCGGCCTTTGCAAAGTATGGATTCTCGGACAAAGTACAACTAATCTCAATCTCCTCATCGCTACCTTCATACATCTTACCGCTAACCATATTATACCACTTTTCGCCCTTTGGCAACCACACCTTGCGGGTAGCCAAGCCTGTAACTTTGTCGGTAGGGGTTACAATAGGTGCTACAAGCAAATCGTTACCGAACATAAACTGATCTTTCGATGTGTACGCCAAGTCGTGTTCTGGATGCGAGTAGTACATTGGACGAGTCATCGAAACACCCGTATCGAATGTCTCACGCGCAGCAGCATAGATATAAGGAACAAGCGCATAACGCAAATGCATAGTAGCACGCATATCGAACATATGGTTAGGGAACTGCCAAATTCTACGCTCTATTACACGGTCTTTGGTGGAATGTGTCTTGAATACAGGTGTAAATACGCCATACTGCAACCAACGCAAATACAACTCGGGATCTATAATCTTTTCATCTTCTCTATGGAACATATGACCACCTATATCGTGTCCCCAATAACCGTAACCTACATTCGATGCGGTAGCGGTGAACCAAGGCAAGAACTGCAACACCTCCCAGCAGATGTAGGTGTCGCCCGAGAAACCCGTCTGGTAGCGATGTGAGCCAAGACCTCCCCAACGGTGGTAGATCATAGGTCGCTCGTTACCCTTCTCTGCCATGTGATGATCGAAGGTGTGGTTGAGCCAGAAGGTGTTGTTCAAATCCTTGACATACTTGCTATGCACCCACTGCTGCCAATCGAGCCACCAGAAATCAACGCCCTGCTTCTCCATTGGACCGAGAACAGTATCGAAATAGGCATCAGCCCACTTCTGCTCCGACATCTTGTAAGGTACGCTCTTGCCCTCTTCCGCCCAACCGTAGGCCTCGGTAAAGCGTTTGTAAGGCTCTTCGTAAGGCTGAATACCCGATGCAGGGTGGAGGTTAAGCGAAGTTTTCAAGTTCTGTTTATGACACCACGCGAGGAAGTTTTCAGGCGAAGGGAACAACTGCTTCTTCCAAGTATAGCCTGTCCAGCCTACTCGCTGACCATACTCATCCTTCTTTGGATTCTTGCGACTCAAACCCCATGTCTCGTGCCAATCCATATCTATAATTAAGACATCAAGTGGAATATCCAACGAGCGCATAGTCTCGACCAAGTCGCGCAACTCGTTGTCCGAATACTGCCAATAGCGGCTCCACCAATAGCCGAATACATATTTCGGAGGCAATGGAATATCGCCTGCCACACGGGTATAGTCTTTCAATGCCTTTGTATATTCGTGTCCATAAGCAAAGAGATACAAGTCAAGTCTATCGCCCTCTGGTCGGCTCTCAACCCACTGCTTCCAATGTGAATCAACAGGTACGAAGAGATGACGCTCTGAATCATCAACCACAGTCCAACCTGCACGCGAAAGCAAGCCCTGCTCCATAAGGCTACGACTCTTTCTGTTCTTCGGAGTATCGAATCCGTAGTAGCCGTCGAGCGTACGGGTTGTACCCATCAAATTCTGAGTATCCTTATCGCCATAGTGCCAAACAACCTTCTTGCCTGCCACCAAAATCTCTGCCGAGAGGTTTTCAGCCGAGAACTTCGCACCCTTAACATAGGTCAGCGTAACATTCGAGGTCGTGATAACAACCTTCGAGCGAGTTTGGCGCACCTTGAACTGCGGAACTGCCAACTTACGATTTACGAATGTAAGCGTTGCTCTATCCTCAAATTTACCATCTTCGCTCCACTCCATACGAATCATCTGCGGAGTCAAAACCGTAAATCTGGCATTCCCGACAATAATTTGTGCCTTTTCGTCAGCCTTTGGGTTATTTACCGCAAATGCAGACAGCGGCAACATCAACATTGCCAATACAAAAATTGACAATCTCTTCATAATATTATGGTTTTTTGGTTATTTCAACAACAATTTCGCTATTCATTGCCCGCAAATCGGTAGCCACAGCCTCTGCTGCCGACTTACCCCCAAACGAGCCGACTACGAAAGTAGTACCGATACGCGATATTGTGCAATCCGCCTTGTGGGCAAGTATCTTTGCCTTTACATCGTCAGTCAATGTCGTAACGCCCGAAATCTCCACATTGTATTGGCTCTCGGATCGGCGCATATCTTCGAGCGTAGGGTAGTACTCACCATCAACCCATACTGCGATTATCGGGTCTTTGAAGCCTAACTTTTTCAGACGGACAACCCCCTCCTTTGCCTCCTGCTCGGTGCGGAAACCGCCTACGAAGTAGGCATATAGCCCTTTATTGTATGCATCGGTATATGACAATGGCATCACACCTCGCAGAGCCGATATGTTTGGTCGCTTCGAGAACAATCCCACGCGAATACGATAGACCGTACCATAGTCGTAAACCTTGGTGCGCGGTACCGGATTTTTAGCATTGTAGATGGTCGGAATTTTTACATCTATATCTTCATAGTGGATAAAACTACGGCGTTGTAGCGATAATTTAGAGAGGCGATAGTCACAATTCTTCAACTCCGCCATTACAATCCTCAACGAATCGCGCGAGGAGGTCAATTGCAACTTCGATGCAATCTGCAATTCATACTCGGCAAGAGCCTTCTTACGAGCATAGTATCCGACCAAGGCGTCTGACTGATATTGACCACTGTTATCGTTCACCTCGCGTTCGGCGCGTGCAGTAGCCGTAGCCGAGAAGTCAAGCATTTCATCATTTCCACCGCGCTCCATCAAAAGGTCGTAGGCATACATCTTATTGTAGTAGAGCGAAGACCACATCGAAGTTATCTCCTCACCGCATCCGGATATCTGCGCACTCTTTGCCGCAAAGAGTTGCGCCACGCTATCAGCCTCTGCGCGCGTAGGCACCAAGTCGGAGGCCAAGCGGT
>JAZQHQ010000010.1:0-8114 GCA_045540675.1 Alistipes sp.
GTGAGCCGAGGAGTTGGGGAAACATGTTGTCTTCCTAAGACCGCTTGGCCTCCGACTTGTCGAAGAACGGACTGCTCGATTTGGTGAACGATAATTTGAGCGAAGAGCCTTGCTATCCGCCTATCCACCTTTCGGGCGAGGATATCGAGGTGGTGATAACGCACGGACACGGCTATGGCGAAACCTACTTCTCGTTTGTGAATGGTCAGTACACCTCGCAGGGCGGTACACATCAGGCAGCATTCCGTGAGGCGGTGGTTAAGACCTTGAAGGAGTTCTACCACAAGGACTACGACCCTTCGGATATTCGCTCTTCGATTATTGCGGCTATCTCGTTGAAGGTGTCGAAGCCGTTGTTCGAGTCGCAGACCAAGATTAAACTCGGCTCGAAGGATATGTGGAACGGCGGACCGACAATCCGTCAGTTTGTGGGTGAGTTCCTCTCTACGGAGTTGGATAACTACCTCCACAAGAACCCCGATACGGCGCAGGCTATCCAGCGCAAGATTGTCGAGAACGAGAAGGAGCGCAAGGAGATTGCAGGCGTTCAGAAGAAGGCTCGCGATACGGCGAAGAAGGCGCTCTTGAACAATAAGAACTTGCGCGACTGCAAGATACATCGTACCGACAAGCACGAGTTGGCGGAGCAGACGATGATATTCCTTACGGAGGGTAATTCGGCATCGGGCTCTATCACCAAGAGCCGTAACCCGCAGACACAGGCGGTATTCTCGTTGAGGGGAAAGCCACTGAACTCCTACGGAATGAAGAAGACAATCGTCTACAAGAACGATGAGTTCAACTACTTGCAGGCGGCATTGAACATCGAGGAGGATATGGACAACCTCCGCTACAACAAGGTGGTTATCGCAACCGATGCCGATGTCGATGGTATGCACATTCGATTGCTCTTGCTGACCTTCTTCTTGCAGTTCTTCCCCGACCTGATTAGGCGTGGGCACTTGTTTATTATGCAGACGCCACTATTCCGTGTGCGTAATAAAAAAGAGACCATCTACTGCTACTCGGAGGAGGAGCGTGTTGCAGCAATTGAGAAGTGCGGCGCAACGGCAGAGATTACCCGATTCAAAGGTTTGGGAGAGATTTCGCCCGATGAATTCGAGGGCTTTATTGGCGAGCAGATACGCCTCGACAAGGTGCGCCTGACCAAAGACGACCCGATTATGGATATGCTGACCTTCTACATGGGTAAGAACACCTACGACCGACAGCAGTTTATTGTGGGTAACCTCAGAATTGAGGAAGACAAGATTAGTGAGTAGTGAGTAGTGAGTAGAGAGTAGTTGAAAAAATAATTCTCAATTCTCAATTCTCAATTTGAACGAAGTGAATTTATGAACGAAGAGAAAGATATACAGGAAGAGTTGTTGAACGAGGAGGAGATTGTCGCCTCGGAGCCCGGCAAGTATGACGCCTTGATGGCGGAGCAGAGCACCAAGCGACTGACGGGTATGTACAAGAATTGGTTCTTGGACTACGCCTCGTATGTTATTTTGGAGCGTGCAGTGCCCCATATTGACGATGGTTTGAAGCCCGTGCAACGCCGTATCCTTCACGCTATGAAGGTTGTTGATGACGGCAAGTTGAACAAGGTGGCAAACCTCGTGGGACAGACTATGCAGTACCACCCGCATGGAGATGCATCAATCAAAGATGCGTTGGTGCAGCTCGGACAGAAGGAGTTGCTGATTGACTGTCAGGGTAACTGGGGTAATATCCTCACGGGCGATGACGCTGCGGCTGCACGATACATTGAGGCTCGTCTGTCGAAGTTCGCTTTGGAGGTGGTCTATAACAAAAAGACTACCGAGTGGATGTTGGCGTACGATGGTCGTAAGGAGGAGCCTGTAACCCTGCCTGTGAAGTTCCCGTTGTTGTTGGCGCAGGGTGCCGAGGGTATCGCCGTAGGTCTTGCATCGAAGATTTTGCCACACAACTTCAACGAGTTGATTTCGGCATCTATCGCCCATCTCAGAGGCGAGGAGTTTCAACTCTATCCCGACTTCCCAACGGGCGGTATGATTGATGTATCGCGCTATAACGATGGTTTGCGTGGCGGTGCAGTGAAGGTGCGAGCAAAGATTTCCAAGTTGGATAAGAACACTTTGGCTATCACCGAGATACCGTTCTCGACCACTACCGAGAGCATCAAAGACTCAATCCTCAAAGCCAACCAGAAGGGTAAGATTAAGATTCGCCGTGTCGATGACAATACTGCTCGCAAGGCGGAGATTATTGTGCAGGTGGCAGCAGGCGAGTCGTGCGATAAGACGATTGATGCACTCTATGCCTTTACCTTGTGCGAGGTTTCGATTTCGCCAAATGCCTGCGTTATCAAGGACGATAAACCTGCATTTATGGGCGTAAGCGAGATTTTGCGCCACTCGGCAGAGCATACCAAGGGGCTTCTGAAAAAGGAGTTGGAGATAGCATTGGCGGAGCATAATGAGGCTTGGCACGCAGTATCGTTGGAGCGTATCTTTATCGAGAACAAACTCTACCAACTTATCGAAGGTTGCAAATCGCGTGAGGAGGCTTACGCAGCGGTGGATAAGGGCTTGGAGCCGTTCAAGTCGCTTTTGCGCAGAGAGGTTACGATTGAAGATGTGCAGCGCCTGACCGAGTTGAAGTTCATTCGTATCTCTCGTTTCGACTCGGATAAGGCAGACAACGAGATAAAGCAGATCGAGAAGGATATCAAGCAGGTGAAACACGACTTGGCACACTTGACCGACTACGCTATCGCCTACTTCGAGCATATCCGCGAGAAGTATGGCAAGGGCAAGGAGCGTCAGACCGAAATCCGTGAGTTCGATTCGATTGAGGCTACAAAGGTGGCGGTGTCGAACGCGAAACTATATGTCGATAGGGCAGAGGGCTTCTTCGGTATCGGCAAGTCGATGAAGGATGCGGAGTTTGTCTGCGACTGCTCGGATATTGACGATGTGATAGTTATTTTGCGTGATGGCCGCTATGTCATCACAAAGGTTGCCGAGAAGAAGTTTGTCGATAAGAACATATATTATATAGGTGTCTTTAAGCGTAACGATGAGCGCACCATCTACAACCTCCTCTATCGTGATGGTAAGGGCGGAGCGATAATGATGAAGCGATGCGCCATCAAGGGCATTACGCGCGACAAGGAGTACGACCTCACGAAGGGTACACCAAAGAGCGATATTTTGTACCTTTCGGTCAATCCGAATGGCGAGGCTGAGGTGTTGAAGATATACTTCCGACCACGCCCACGCTTGAAGAAGATGATTGTCGATTTGGACTTCTCGGAGTTGGCAATCAAAGGTCGCCAATCGCAGGGTAACCTCTTCTCGCGCTACCCAATTCACAAGATTGTCTTGAAGGAGAAGGGTGTTTCGACCCTTGCAGGACAGAATATCTGGTGGGACGATGATGTACGCCGCCTCAATAGCGATGGTCGCGGTAAGTTGCTTGGCGAGTTCAAGGGCAACGACAAAATTGTAGTTTGGACAGCGAAGAATCTCGCCTATATTACGGGCTTCGATACGCAGCAGCACTTCCCTGATGACACGGTGCGTGTCGAGCGTTACGAGGCTGGCAAGGTCTATAACCTCTGCTACTTCGACAATGAGCAGGGCTACTACTATATGAAGCGTTTCCAGTTGGAGCAGACCGACAAGGCGCAGTACTTCCTCGATGAAGATGGTTCGGCTCGCTTCGTCTGCATTTCGGGCGTGAAGGGTGCTGAGTTGCAGATAACCTACAAGGGAGCGCAAGCATCACGACCAGCCGATATGGTTGATGTAGAGGAGTTTGTGGGCGTTAAGTCGTGCAAGGCAAAGGGTAAGCGATTGACCACTTTCGATGTCGATACACTCACCTTTATCGAGCCTGAGGTGGTAGAGCCTGCGGAGCCTGAAAGCGGTGATGAGCCGATAGATGATGATGTTGAGCCAATGGTTGAGCCAACCGAAGAGGTGGTAGAAGAGGAGGCTGCGGAGGTTGTAAAGCCTGTAAATAACAGTGGCACTCCGATTGAGATTGTCCGCAACGACATTGACGAAACCAACTCGGAACAGCTAAACCTTTTTTAATTAAAAATTAAAAGTTCCTTTAATTGTCAATTATCAATTGTCAATTGTCAATTGAAAAGAGCGTATGCGATTGTACTTAACGGGATATATGGGTACGGGAAAGAGTACCTTGGGGCGTAAGATAGCCAAGCGCACCGAACAGCCGTTTCTCGATACCGACAAGATGGTCGAGGAGGCAGAGGGAGCAGAGGTCGCCGACATCATCACCTATGCGGGTGAGGAGTATTTCCGTCAGGCGGAGCGCAGAGCCTTGGAGCAGACGGCGGAGTACGAGAGTGCCATTATCTCTACGGGTGGAGGTCTGCCCGTGTGGGGCGATAACCAAGCGTGGATAGCAGAACATGGCGTGTCGGTATATCTCAAACGCTCGCCCGAGCAGATTTTGTCGCGTTTGTCCCCTCATGGTCGCTACAAACGACCGAAATTGCGAGGGTTGAGCGATGAGGAGGTGTTGCAGGTTATGCGTGATGGCATTGCCGAGCGTGAACCAATATACTCGAAGGCAGATGTTGTGATAGACTGCGACAAGATGAATGACCACGAAATAGCGGATAAACTCGTTGAGTTTATAACGGAAAACTAAATTAAAAATTCATTTAATTGTCAATTGTCAATTATCAATTGTCAATTGTTGCGAATGGTATGAGCAACCCGATAGGTATCTTCGACTCAGGTTTGGGAGGAATCTCCGTATGGCAGGCATTGTACGATGCTCTGCCACATGAGTCTTTGATATACCTTGGAGATGGCGCTCGTTGTCCCTACGGCTCACGCAGCAGCGAGGAGGTGCGACAATTTACCGAGGAGGCGGTCGAAAGATTGCTTGCCGAGGGGTGCAAATTGATAGTTTTGGCATGCAATACGGCAACCGCAGTGGCGATTAAGGGGTTGCGAGAGAAGTATCCGACAGTGCCGTTTGTGGGGCTTGAACCGGCGGTAAAACCTGCGGCACTAACGACCAAGTCGGGTGTTATCGGAGTGTTGGCTACGGAGCGTTCGTTGCAGGGCGACCACTTTCGCCGCAACGAGGCGAAATATGGCTCGGAGGTGAAGATTCTTAAAGCCGTAGGCGAGGGTTTTGTCGAGGCGGTAGAGAGTAATGCCGAGCATACTCCCGAAACCGAAGCGTTGGTGCGCAAGGCGGTTGAGCCGCTTGTCGAGGGCGGAGCAGATAAGATTGTGCTGGGCTGTACGCACTACCCGTTCCTGCGAGATGTGATTGCACGAGTGGCAGGCGATGGGGTGGAGATTATAGACTCCTCGGAGGCTGTGGCTCGCAGGGTTGGAGTACTGCTTGACGAAAATAATTTAAGGGCAGAGGAGGGTGTAAAGCCCGAATATCGCTTTTTGACCTTTGCAGATGAGGAGTATGCCGAGAGGTTGCGAGAGAAGGCGTTTAACAGATAGAAAAAACGAAACAATAGTATATGGCAAAAGATAAAACGATGTCGCGTGCCGAGCAGAAACGCAAGGAGCGCGAGGAGAGGCGCAAAAAGAGTTTGACCGAGAGTGATGGCACACGCACCACTTGGGAGACAATATGCTGGATAGGAGGGTTGTTGATTCTCTTGTTCTCGTTGTATGTCTTGGTGGCAGCGGTGGCGCACCTCTTTGTGTGGCGCAACGACCTCGGAGCATTGGAGAGCAACCCTCTAAATGTCGCTACAACCATCAAAAATGTCTGTGGCGACTCGGGTGCAGTACTTGCAAATGCACTGACAGGTAAGTCGTTTGGAGTGTTTGGCGTGCTGATTCCGATAATCGGAATGTTGTTCGGAGGCTTCTTGCTGTTGGAGCGTTCGCGAGTATTGTGGCGCACGGCATTGTCTATTATGCTTGTTACCATCTGTGGCTCGCTCACCTTGGCACTTATAACGGGTGCTGACGGCTTTTTCGGCAGTGGCTGGGGCGGAGAGTACGGCATTGCCATTGTCGATATGCTAAAAGCCAAAATCGGCGTTATGGGCGTAGTATTTACGCTTGTGGCGTGCTGGATATTGACGGGAGTTATCATCAATCTCCACTTTATAGACTTCCTCAAACGCACCACCGAAACGGGTGTAGAGCAGAGCAAGGGCGCATTTGTGTCGCTGAAAGAGTATATGGCTCGCAAGAGTGAGGAGCGCAAGACTCGTAAGGAGTTGGCGGCACAGCGCAAGAACGATGCCGTAGAGGCGGAGGATAAGGTGCGTGTTATCGGCGCAGTGGCAGAGGAAAAAACGGAGGAGAAAGCCGAAGAGCCTGCGACAGAGCCGATTGTAGAGCCCGTTAAGGAGGAAACTGCCGTTGCAGAGCAATCCGAGGAGATTGTCGAGGAGGTTCCGAAATCAAATATTGATGTTGTCGAGGTCTACGAACACACCGAGGAGCAACTCTCTTCGGAGGAGGTGGACAGACATCGCCCGTTCAACCCCGACAGCACTCCTGACTATGTATTCCCGAAGGTCGATTACCTATATAGTTACGAGAGTGGCGTGGAGGTGTCGAACGAAGAGATTGAGCAGAACAAGCAACGCATCGAGGAGACTTTGGGCAACTTCGGTGTGCCTATCGTTTCGATGACGGCAACCATCGGTCCTACCGTAACCCTCTACGAGATTGTGCAGGAGGCAGGCGTCAAAATTGCCCGTGTGCAGGGCTTGGAGAAGGATATTGCGCAGTCGTTGAAGGCGTTGGGTATCCGTATTATTGCCCCAATCCCGGGCAAGGGTACTATCGGTATCGAAGTGCCAAACCGCAATAAGGAGACTGTGTCGATGCGCTCGGCTATCCAATCGGAGCGTTTCCAGAACTTTAAGGGCGAACTGCCTATTGTTATCGGTCGTACAATCCAGAACGAGAACTTTGTCTTCGACTTGGCAAAGATGCCTCACTTGCTCGTGGCAGGTGCTACGGGACAGGGTAAGTCGGTGGGCTTGAATGCCATTATTGCATCGTTGCTCTACCGTAAAGACCCTTCGCAGTTGAAGTTTGTGCTGATTGACCCTAAGACCGTCGAGTTTTCGCTCTATTCGAAGTTGGAGAAGCACTTCTTGGCAAAGATGGAGTCCGAAGATGAGGCTATTGTCAAGGACCCGAAGAAGGCGGTATATACGCTCAATTCGCTCTGTGTGGAGATGGAAACCCGTTTGGCTAAGTGCGGTAAGGTGGGCGTTAGAAATATCGTAGAGTACAACGATATGGTGCGTCAGCGCAAGGTTGAAGATGATATTATGCCATATATTGTGGTTATCATTGACGAGTTTGCCGACCTGATTATGACCGCCAAGGAGGTCGAACAACCTGTGATGCGTTTGGCGCAAAAGGCTCGTGCTATCGGTATCCACCTTATTGTGGCGACACAGCGACCTGATGTAAAGGTTATTACGGGAGGTATCAAGGCGAACTTCCCTGCACGAATTGCCTTCCGTGTGATGCAGATGATTGACTCGCGAACAATTATCGACCAGCCGGGTGCAAACCAACTTATCGGTCGTGGCGATATGTTAATGTCGAATGGCGGAGAACTTACCCGTATTCAGTGTGCCTTTGTCGATACGCCAGAGGTGCGCGATATCGTGGAGCATATCTCGGAGCAGCCATTCCCATTCCCAAGCGGAACATATCTCCTGCCTGACTATGAAGATGCAAGTGCTTCGAGTTCGGAGGCTAACTTCGGCAGTGAGAGTGGTGCGCCTCGACAGTTTGACGAACATTTTGCAAATGTTGCTCGCGATGCTGTGGCGAGTGGAGAGTTCTCGACCTCTTCCATTCAGAGTATCTATAATGTAGGCTTCAATCGCGCCAAACGAATAACTCGTCAGTTGGAACAAGCGGGTATTGTAGGTCCAGCAAACGGCTCAAAACCGCGCGATGTGAAGATTTACGATATGGAGTCGTTGGAGGCTTTGCTTCGAGACCTCGGAGTTAGTGAGTAGACGAGAACTGATAAAAACGGAAAACGGAAAACTTTCAGCGCACCCCATAAAGCGACCAACGGGAGCACCCCCATAAAGGGCGGAACGCCCGCCCCTATAACCCCCA
>JAZQHQ010000011.1:0-20649 GCA_045540675.1 Alistipes sp.
ATTCACACATCAGTAGTCCAAACTCCTTGCCATTGCCACCGCCTGCGTGTCCAACACCCCAAACGGGATATGCCAAAGCAGCAGCCTCACGAATATCATTTTCTGTAAATTCCTCGATTCTCATTGTTTCCATAATTTTGCAACAAATTTAGAAGTTTATTTTTGATTGAGCAAGAGGGGGCGAATTTTTATAAGGGAGAGTAAGGGCTAGTAAGGGCAGGTAAAGGCCAGTAATGTTCGCGCGCATTCTCTGCGCCACCCTTAATAACCCTTACTGGCCGTTACTTGCCGCTACAAACCATTACGATCTGGCGCCTTTTATCGCGTAGCGACAAGTCCCCCTCACAGGAGGGGGATTTAGGGGGTGGGTAACACACTTGGACTTATTTTGCTGTCGCAAAAATAAGCCCCCTCACAGGAGGGGGTGCGGGGGTGGGTAACACAAAAGGTGGTGTTTACACCACTATATTAAAAGCGAGGGAGGTTATCGCATTACCGACAACCTCCCCAAGCCTTAAAGCCTTAACTATCTGCTACTTCTTCATATAGCTTTTAATATAGTGGTGGTGCGAGCCGTAACGGTTGAAGGCCGCTTCGTCGAGTGCCTCCTGAGCCGATGGGTGAGCCACCGAGATAATAAGGCGAGCACGCTCCTGCAAGCTCTTGCCATATAAATCAACTGCACCATTCTCGGTTACAAACCAGTGGATGTGGTTACGGGTTGTAACAACACCTGCGCCTTCGGTGAGGACATCAGAGATTTTTGAAACGCCCTTGTTGGTGATAGAAGGCATAGCGATAATCGCCTTACCGCCCTTCGACAATGAAGCACCATAGATAAAGTCGATCTGACCACCTACGCCCGAGTAGAACTTGCGACCGAGCGAGTCAGCGCAAACCTGACCTGTCAAATCAACCTGCAATGCCGAGTTGATAGCAGTTACGCGGTCGTTCTTTGCGATAATGAATGGGTCGTTGGTGTAGCCTACATCCATCATCAACACGCCAGGGTTGTCATTGATAAAGTCGTAAACCTTCTGCGAACCCATCAAGAAGGTCGAAACCATCTTACCCTTATCGATATTCTTTGCCTCGCCATTGATTACGCCCTTCTCAACGAGTGGAAGAACGCCATCTGCGAACATCTCGGTATGAACACCGAGGTTTTTGTGGTTGCCGAGCTGTGCGAGTACAGCGTTAGGAATAGCACCGATACCCATCTGCAAGGTTGCACCATCCTCGATAAGACCTGCACAAAGGTTACCAATCTTGGTCTCCACCTCGTTTGGCTCTGCAAAGTGAGCCTCTTCGAGTGGCTGGTCGTCCTGTACGAAGATATCAATCTTCGAAGAGTGAATCATCGCATCACCGAACGAACGAGGTACATACTTGTTGATAACAGCGATTACGGTGTCGGCGCACTCAACAGCAGCGAGTGTTGCATCTACCGAAGTACCGAGTGAAACATAGCCGTGCTGGTCAGGAGTCGAAACCTGAATCATCGCCACATTACAAGGTACTGCGCCCGAACGATACAACTTCTGAGTCTCGCTGAGGAAAATTGGAATATAGTCAGCAAAACCTGCCTGAGTGGTCTTGCGAACATTACCACCCACGAAGAACGAGTCGAGCTGGAATACGCCCTCGAACTCTGCCTCTGCGTATGGTGCAGGACCTTCGGTGTGGAGGTGGTGGATATGAACATCTTTCAACTCACCTGCGCGACCACGCTCGCACATAGCCTTAATCAAACACTGCGGTGCCGAAGCAACCGACGAAAGGTGGATGTGGTCGCCCGATTTAATCGCTTTGACGGCCTCTTCCGGAGTAACAAACTTGATAGCCATTTTCCTTAAAGTTTTTAGGTTATTTGTATAATTTTGAATTTTGCAATCTGTATTTTGAGTGTATGGATATTTTACTTGTCAATTGTCAATTCATCAATTGTCAATTAGCAGGTTGAGTTAAGCGCATTATTTGCGCTTTACCTCTACCTGCTCGTATCCCTCGATAATATCGCCAATCTTGATATCGTTGTACGACTCGATGTTCAAACCGCAATCCATACCCGAAGTAACCTCCTTAACATCGTCTTTGAATCGTTTGAGCGAGCCAAGGCGACCTGTGTGGATAACGATACCGTCACGAATTACGCGGATAGGGGTGTGGCGGGTAATCTTACCCTCACGCACAATACCTCCGGCGATAGTTCCGACCTTCGAAATCTTGAAGGTTTCGAGTACCTCGATAGAGCAGACAATCTCCTCCTTCATCACAGGCTCCAACATACCCTCGATAGCATCCTTGATATCGTTGATAGCGTCATAGATGATAGAGTAGAGTCGAATCTCAATCTCCTCCTGCTCGGCAACCTTACGCGCAGCAGCCGAAGGACGAACTTGGAAACCTACAATAATGGCGTTCGATGCGGCAGCCAACAATACATCGCTCTCCGAAATCTGACCTACCGCAGCGTGGATAACATTCACCTGTACGGTCTCCTTCGAGAGCTTGATGAGCGAGCCCGACATAGCCTCTACCGAGCCGTCCACATCTCCCTTGACGATAATGTTCAACTCCTTGAACGAGCCGATAGCGATACGGCGACCAATCTCATCGAGCGTGACATGCTTCTGCGTCATAATGCCCTGCATACGCTGCAACTGGTCGCGCTTGTTGGCAATCTCACGAGCCGAACGGTCATCATCCATCACATTGATAGAATCTCCCGCCTGCGGAGCACCGTTCAAACCGAGCAACTGAACAGGTGTCGAAGGTCCAGCCTCCTTAACCTTGTTGCCATTCTCATCGAACATCGCTTTAACACGACCTGTATAGATACCCGAGAGGATAACATCTCCTACGCGGAGTGTTCCCTCCTGAATAAGGACTGTCGAAACATAGCCACGACCCTTGTCGAGTGTCGATTCGATAACCGTACCCTTCGCCTTCTTGTTAGGGTTGGCTTTGAGGTCGAGCATCTCGGCTTCGAGCAACACCTTTTCGAGCAACTTGTCGAGGTTTAAGCCCTGCTTTGCCGATACATCCTGGCTCTGGTACTTACCGCCCCAATCCTCAACGAGCAAGTTCATCTGCGAGAGCTGCTCCTTGATGTGGTCAGGATTAGCCTGTGGTTTATCAATCTTGTTGATGGCGAATACCATCGGAACGCCCGCAGCCTGTGCGTGGTTGATAGCCTCAACGGTCTGTGGCATCACCTTGTCGTCCGCTGCAACGATGATAATCGCAACATCGGTAATCTTCGCACCACGCGCACGCATCGCTGTAAACGCTTCGTGTCCCGGAGTATCGAGGAAGGTAATCTTCTGACCGTTCAAGTTTACGGAGTATGCACCGATGTGCTGGGTGATACCTCCCGCCTCGCCTGCGGTAACATTGGTCTTACGAATGTTGTCGAGCAATGAAGTCTTACCGTGATCGACATGACCCATTACCGTTACGATTGGTGGGCGTGGGAGCAAATCCTCTGCGCTGTCCGCCTCCTCATCGTTGATGGCCTCCTGAATCTCTGCCGAAACGAACTCTGTGGTAAAGCCGAACTCCTCGGCAACCACTACCAAAGCCTCGGCATCGAGACGCTGGTTAATCGACACCATCAATCCGAGGTTCATACAAGCCGAGATAACCTCCATAGGCGACACATTCATCATTGTTGCCACCTCACTGACGGTTACGAACTCTGTAACTTTCAGAATCTTCTTCTCTGCTGCTTCCTGCTCGAAAGCCTCATTCATACGCTCGCGTACCTCCTCACGCTTCTCGCGGCGGTACTTTGCGCCCTTATTTTTTGCACCCTTGGCTGTCAAACGAGCCAAAGTGTCCTTAATCTGCTTCGATACCTCCTCGTCACTTACCTCCGGACGAACAACAGGCTTCGGCTGTGGCTTCTGCTTATTCTTCTTGCCACCGCCCTGATTTTGCTGATTTTGGTTGTTCTGCTTGTTGAACTTATTGTTCTTCTCGCCCTGTTGGTTGTTATTTCCTCCCTTTGGAGCGTTGTTCTGCTGCTTCGAGATATCAACCTTCGCCTTGTCAAGGCGCTTGCGGTGACGCTTGCCACCTGCCACCATTCCCGATACATCCATCGTGCCGAGAATTTGAGGTCCTGCAAGGGTAGGGGTCTCCGTAGCACGGAATACCTCTTCTCTCTTTGGCTCTGCTTTTGGTGCCTCAACCTCTTTTGGTTGTGGCGCAGGCTTTACCTCCTCTTTTGGAGTTTCAACCTTTGGAGCCTCCTCCTTCTGTGGCTCGGCAACCTTCTTTGGCTCTGCCTTTGGTGCAGGAGCAGGAGTCTCTTTCTTCTCCTTCTTCGGAGTGAGATCCATCTTGCCGAGAATCTTCGGCTGTACAACCTCCTCCTTAACCTCTATGGTGCGCTTCTCCTCCTTTGGCTTTGCCTCCGGCTCTATGCTTACCGATGACTTCTTGTTCATCTTTTCGCGGACAGTATCGAGTTCGTTACCGCTTGGGCGATTTTTTCCAAACTCCTTCTCCAATACGGCGTAGGTGTCGGCATCAATCTGCGTATTCGGTGACGAGTCAATCTCGATACCCTTGCGGTGCAAGAAGTCTGTTATGGTGCTCAAACCTACATTAAACTCCTTGGCAGCGCGTATAAGGCGTATCTTTTTTTCGTTTCCCATTATCTGTTTCTCTTTTTCTTATTCAACAAAAATACCTTTAATTGTCAATTGTCAATTGTCAATTAATTGTAGCCATTGGCTACTCCTCCTCGAACTCTGCTTGCAGGATTTCGATAATCTTCTCTGCCTGTTCAATTTCGAGGTCGGCACGCTTTGCAAGAGTCTCTGCATTCATTTCGAGTACGCTCTTTGCGGTGTCGCAACCGATATTGTGAAGAGTCTCGATAATCCAGCCTTCGATTTCGTCAGCGAACTCTGTGAGTGCAACATCCTCCTCGTCTAACTCACGGAATACATCAATGTCGAAACCTGTGAGCAACTTCGCAAGGCGAATGTTAAGACCACCCTTACCGATAGCGAGCGAAACTTGGTCAGCTGGCAAGTGTACCTGTGCTGTGTTGTTCTCCTCATCAATTGTGATTGAAGAAACCTTTGCAGGCGACAATGCACGCTGAATAAGCAACGAAGTGTTTGCGGTGTATTGGATTACATCGATATTCTCATTGCGCAACTCCTTAACGATGGTGTAGATACGCGCACCCTTAACACCCACGCAAGCTCCAACAGGATCTACGCGGTCGTCATACGACTCTACGGCAACCTTTGCTCGCTCTCCCGGGATGCGGGCAATCTTCTTGATGGTGATAAGACCGTCAGAAATCTCCGGAACCTCCTGCTCGAACAACTTTTCGAGGAAGAGATTTGCTGTACGCGAAAGTACGATGCGAGGTTTGTTGTTTACCATCTCTACGCTCTTGATGATAGCCTTGATGGTATCGCCCTTGCGGTAGAAGTCGTTAGGAATCTGCTCGCTCTTTGGTATTACCAACTCGTTGTCGTCCTCATCGAGAATCAACATATCGCGCTTCCAAACCTGATAAACTTCACCCGAAATCAACTCGCCAACCTTCGAAGAGTAATCCTCGTAGATGCCTGCATTTTCGAGATCGAGGATACGCGATGCGAGGTTCTGACGCAACGACAATACTGCACGGCGACCAAATGCCGAGAATGGAATCTCGTCAGTGTACTCGTCACCTACCTCGTACGAGTCATCAATCTTTAACACCTCCGAGAGTGCAATCTGCGATACCTCATTGGTGAAATCCTCGTCTGCGACAACCTCGCGGTTACGCCAGATTTCGAGGTCACCCTTGTCATCGTTAATGATGATGTCGAAGTTCTCGTCAGTGCCATACTGCTTCTGTAATGCGTGACGGAATACATCCTCCAATACGCCAATCATTGTTGCCTTGTCAATGTCCTTCAACTCCTTGAACTCGGCAAAATTGCTGATAAGATTAAGATTGTTCATTGTCTTTGTGTTTATTTATATTGTTTTTGTTTGTTGTTTTCTCTGTTTTCCGAACTCCTGCCCTTGTCAAGGCGCAACGATTATAGGGGTAATAGGGGTTCTGGGGGTTATAGGGTGCGCTGAAAGTAATTAAAAATACCTTTAATTATCAATTGTCAATTATCAATTGTCAATTTGACTACTTGTAGTCAAGCCACTCCTTTGCCCACTTTATCTCCTCGAATGTGTAGGTGTGGGTGGTGCGCTGCATCTGCTTTTTCTTTTTACCCTCCACAACTACCGCCTCATCGTAGGAGATAGTGATATCATTCTCCGATACCTCATCAAGAGTAGCCAAAATCTTTACGCCACTTTTAAGAAGCACCTCTACGCTCTCGCCAACGAGTTTGCGGTATTGACGCACCAACTTCAATGGTTCACCAATACCCGCTGATGCTACGGTAAGCGAGTAGTCCTCCTCATCGCGGTCAAAAGCCTCGCCAATAGCATGATTTATCATCGCGCAAGCATCAATCGAAACCGATGTGTCGCTGTCCAATACGAGGTCGATTGTGTTGTCGGGAGTGATGGTACAATCCACCACGAACATATCCGTACCTTCCAAAGCCTTCTCTGCAACCTCTTTAATCTCCTTAATATCCATAACCTTCTACAAAGTTAGCAAAATTATTTTGTAAAAAAATGAGGGAACTCATTTACAAAAATAAGGTGACTCACTTCTATAAAAATGAGGGGACTCACTGTCCCCTCTCCTTTTCGACCACAAAGATATACTTATATTTATTAAAAAACAAACTTTTTGCCTATTTTTTTCTTTTTTATCTTATGAATGACACTTTCGGGCGGAAAGAGTCGCGTGTTTCGCGCTCGACAATACCCGTGATTACATCGGCTGCATCGTGCCAACGGTTTGAGTGAAAGGTGCGGCGATAAGTTGTCAAGTGGGCGTAGAGGTCGTGCCATCGCTCCTTCCACCCCTTCGGAAAACGAAGCAGATGAAGCGCAGTTGCCGAGTGAGAGAGAATACGCGCCTCTTTGTTACCTGATTGGTGAAACCACTCAACCTTTGTGGTGGTGGCGATGCGCTGTACGGCACGAGCAAAACCGCGACCTCCGTTGTTACTCTCGATGTAGGCTGTGCGGGTGCGATTTCGACACAACATCTCCGCCACCTCTCGCTCTGTAACCTCCATCGGTTCGCGCGAATATACCGCATCACAAATATATATAATCCCGTCAGTATCAACCGCATAGCAGATGGAGCACAGATAGTCATCTCCCGTGTCGGCAGTGTCGGTGTAGTTGCCGTAACGGACAATGTCGCGAGGCAGTGTGTCGTACTCTCCGAAGGAGTTGCCATAGAGCAACCCTTCGCGAGATGATGGGTGTCCCTGATACATACACTCAAAGCGCAAGGTGTCGAGTTGTCGTTTCTGTTGAAGAAGCGATGCAGAATGTCGCTCTTCCCACAATGCTTCGCCCATAGCGCGAGGGTCTATCTCGGAGGCAGGTGAGGCTTTCAACGCCTCGAAATTGAGGTATAACCACTCGTTCTCGCCAACACTCTCCAAGTCGCCGAAACTTCGCAACTCACGGCATGGCTCTTTGCTCGTTATTGTGCCGATTAGGTCCTCTTCATGCCAACGGGTAAAGACAATAAGTTCGCGGGAGAAGTTATGCATTCTGGTGCGCACGACTGAGGTGTACCACTCCCAGCAATTTTCACGAATTATTGGGGAGTTTGCCTCCATTGCATCTTTGTAGAGGTCGTCAAGAATAAAGCAATCCACGCGGTTTCCTGTGAGTGAGCCTTCGCGACCGACCGAGAGTAGAGCACCATCGCGTCCGATAATCTCAACTTCGTCTGCCGTGCGGATATAATTTGCCGGTTTAGCCCCCTGCTTGATGGTCGTTTCGGGGAAAATCTCGGCATACTCGCGACTTTCCAGAATGCGTTGCACGCGGCGATTGAAGCGTGAAGCCAAAGAGCCTGAATATGAGGCTATGGCAATGCGTATGTCGGGATTTAATCCGAGCATATATGCGGGCAATAGAGTGGTCGCACCAACCGACTTTCCGTGTTGAGGGGGCATCGTTATAATTAGTCGGCGGATATCGCCTCGCGCGAAGGCTTCGAGTACGCGATAATAGACCGAATGGAAGGGTTGCACCTCCAAAAACGGGTAGATTTCGGTGGCGAAATGTGTGAAATTTATCTCCTCTCTCATACTATGCACGGTCAATGATGAAATTACACAACTTGTCGAAGTCGAAATCGTCTTCGATATTGCCATCTTCTCCTTCGCATACGAAGTCCCACCATACGGCCGAAACCTCATAAATTGTGCTGCAAGACTCGTTACCGACAGGATTTATTACAGGCTTGCGATAGAGTATCAGCGATGCCACAAGATGTAACCTCTCTCCTTGCGCTCCCTCGCACTCCACAGAGCCTGTGAAATAGCAAGGAGTCATAAGGCTTTCTCTGATTTTTTCCGCCAGTGTGGCGTAGTCTTCTTCCGATAGTTTGTAGAAATGATTGTACATATACCATTTTTGAGTTAGTTAGAGAAAATATATTTGTTGATTATAAAAAAAATGTTTAACTTTGCGAGGACAAAGGTAGTTCAAAAAATGAATTTTGATACTAAAAAAAGTTCAAATATTGTATAAAAAGAATTGAATAAAATATATGGGAGAGCGATTAAAACTTATACGAAAAAGCCTTGGTTTGACGCAAGAGCAACTGGCTCAACGACTTGGCGTAGGAAAGACCGCTCTCTCGATGATTGAGACCGGAAAAGCTCGCCTATCTTCGAGAAATCGAAATATTTTAATTCAAGAATTGAATGTAAATCCTGATTGGCTTGAAGGGGGCAAAGGAGAGATGTTTAATGCCAATCCTGCGTTCTCTGCTTCGTTTGGTCACGGGACAGAGATGACAATGCCATTGCAATCTGTACCTCTCTATTCGGTGGAGGCTACTGCGGGCTTAGTACCACTTTTTGAACAGCGAGAATTGTACAATCCAATCAACTATATCCATATCCCTAATCTTCCGAAGTGTGATGGAGCAATTTATGTCGTGGGCGACTCGATGTATCCGTTGTTGAAGAGTGGGGATATTGTCCTCTACAAGCAGTTGCACGATTTGGAGGATATATTTTGGGGCGATATGTATCTTCTCTCGATAGATATCGATGGCGAGGAGTATATCACCATAAAGTATATACAGCGTTCCGAACGCGAGGGGTATGTCCGCCTTGTATCGCAAAATCAGCATCACGCCGATAAGGAGGTACAGATGAGTCGTATTCGTGCCATCGCCCTTGTCAAGGCGAGTATCCGAATGAATTCGATGAGATAAATTCAATCCAAATAATTTTTAACCAACAAAAAACACAAAAAATGAAAAGACTAATTTTAGGTGCAGTTGCTCTTGTGTTGTCGCTCAATGCAATGGCTGCAAAAGATCCTAAATGGCAGGATCCGAAATTTTTCGAGGAGAATCGTTTGCCGATGCGCTCGACCTTTATTGTCTCCCCGACAGCCGAGGATGCTGTTGCGGAGCACGACTTTACAAAGTCACCTCTCTATCGCTCGATTGGCGGAGTATGGAAGTTCTATTGGACTCCGAATGCAACCGACCCTCAGCCGGAGGAGTTCTGGTCGCCAAAGTTCGATGACTCGAACTGGGGAAAGATGCCTGTTCCGGGTTTGTGGGAGATGAACGGATATGGTGTGCCTCTCTATGTGAATGATGGCTTCGCTTGGCAAAACTTCTACAAGAAGAATCCTCCGTATGCTCCAACCGAGCGCAATGCAGTAGGTTCGTATCGCCACAATGTAGAAATTCCGTCAGAGTGGCGTGGCAAGCAGATTTATGTGCATATCGGCTCGGCAACCTCGAACCTCTCGTTATGGGTGAATGGTCACTATGTAGGTTATAGCGAGGATTCGAAGTTGGAGGCAGAGTTCGAGATTACAAAGTATGTTAGGGCAGGCGCAGAAAACCTCTTTGCGATGCAGA
Organism: Alistipes sp.; assembly: GCA_045540675.1. Lineage (GTDB taxonomy): Bacteria > Bacteroidota > Bacteroidia > Bacteroidales > Rikenellaceae > Alistipes. The sequence continues at coordinate 10,010 of JAZQHQ010000011.1, forward strand.
TTTATCGTTGGTGCGATGGTACATACTTGGAGGATCAGGATTTCTTCCGTTTGTCGGGTATTGGTCGTGACTGCTACATCTATGCTCGCGACAAGAAACACCTCGAAGATGTGAAGTTCGTTGCAGATTTGCACGACAATTACACCGAGGGACACCTCGATATCAATGTAACAGCTACAAAGGGTGTTAAGGAGGTGCGTTTGACCTTCAATGCTCCTTGTGGTAAGCAGATTAAGCAGGAGGTAGTATCGGTAGAGAAGGGCAAGGTTGAGCGTTGCTGGCATCTCGATAAGGTGCAGCCTTGGAGTGCAGAGGTTCCAACCCTCTATCGCCTCACTGTTGAGGTCCTCGATAAGGGTAAGACCGTTGAGGCTACCGCATTCAAGGTGGGTTTCCGTAAAGTTGAGATTAAGAATGCTCAGCTGCTTGTAAACGGCTGCCCTGTACTTATCAAGGGTGCAAATCGTCACGAGATGGCTCCAAATACAGGTTACTATGTGACTCGCGAGGATATGATTCGTGATATTCAGATTATGAAGGAGTTGAACATCAACTCTGTTCGTACTTGCCACTATCCAAACTCTCCGCTTTGGTACGACCTCTGCGATGAGTATGGTATCTATGTTTGTGATGAGGGTAATATCGAGTCGCACGGTATGGGCTATAAAGACCAAACTTTGGCGAAGGATCCACAGTACGAGGCTGCACACCTCGCTCGTGACCAGCGTATGGTATTGCGTGATTTCAATCACCCATCAGTAATCTATTGGTCGCTCGGTAACGAGGCCGGTAATGGTCCAAACTTCCACAAGTGCTACGATTGGATTAAGGCTTATGATAAGTCGCGTCCTGTGGTATATGAGCAGGCGAATGTTATCCGCTACCTCAAAAATAAGCACAAGGGTATCCACAACTCGGATATTGATGCTCCGATGTATGCGACTTACGATGAGTGTGAGGCTCACGCAAAGGGCAAGAACCCATTCAACCGCCCACTTATTCAGTGTGAGTATGCTCACGCAATGGGTAACTCTCTCGGAGGCTTGAAGGAGTATTGGGACTTGGTGCGTAAGTATCCTACATATCAGGGTGGTTTTATTTGGGATTTTGTAGATCAGGCTTTGGCTTGGCGTGACCCACAGACCAATGAGTTAACCTATCGCTACGGTGGTTGTTGGAATACTATCGATGCTTCTGACGACAACTTCTGCTGCAATGGATTTATCGCTGCAAACCGCGAAAAGCACCCATCTGCATACGAGGTTAAACAGCAGTATCAGAACATCTGGGCTTTTGCATCGGATCTCGCAATTGGTCGTATCTCGGTGCTCAACGAGTACTTCTTCAAGGGCTTGGAGAATGTTCGCCTTGTATGGTCGTTAGTTGCTAATGGTAAGGTTGTTAAGACCGGTATTGTCGAGGGGTTGAACATCGCTCCACAGAAGAAGGCAGATGTACAACTTGGCTATACTGCCAATGATATTAAAGCATTGAAGGGCGAGGTGTTGCTCAATGTATCGTTTGTATTGAAGACGGCAGAGCCACTTTTGCAGGCAGGCTATGAGGTTGCTCGCAATCAGCTTGCAGTTACCGCCTACGACTATGCTACTGCATTTGCAGCAGCACAGCCAAAGGGTGTTGCTTGCAAGAAGGCTGTTGGTGCAGTTCTCAATGACCACAAGGTTTCGGGTGCGAAGTTTGTAGCAGAGTTCAACGCAGAGGGCTTCCTCTCATCGTATGTTTACAACGGTACACAGCTGCTTTCGAAGCCTATGAAACCGGAGTTCTATCGTGGTATGGTGGATAACGACTATGGTGTACGCAAGAATCGTATCACTCGCATCAATCACGCAGGTTGGAAGTTATGGAGTGAGGACACTCCTGCACTTGTCAAGTTCGATGCAAAAGAGTTGAAGGATAAGTGCGTTGAGGTTAAGGCTGTTTACGAGTACGCCAAGAGTGGTGCTACCGTAACTATGACCTACCTTATTGCTCCTGACGGAACAATCGTTGTAAGCGAGAAGATGAAAAAGGGAAATGCAGAGGTTAAAATCCCTTCGATGTTGCGCTATGGTGTGGCACTCGCTATGCCGGAGGCATTCGATACTATTGAGTTCTATGGTGCAGGTGAGCATGAGACCTATATCGACCGTTGGAGCAGTGCTTTGATTGGTGTTTACAAGCAGAATGTTGCAGACCAATTCTGGCCATACTACTCTCGTCCACAAGAGAGTGGCGCACACTGTGAGTTGCGCTGGTGGCGTATTGTTGATACCGCAGGTCGTGGATTTGAGGTTGTCAGTGATACTCCATTCCAGGCAAATGCACTCCCATACTCTATGGATCAGTTCGATATTCACTCAAAGAACTATCGCAAGTACTCGCAGCGTCTTGAAAAAGATGGCAACACCTATGTAAATATCGATAAAGCACAAATGGGTGTAGGCTGCGTAAACTCTTGGGGTCGTCTTCCACGCGAGGAGTATCGTCTTCCGTACGAGGATCGTGAGTTCAAGTTTGTGCTACGCCCCCTCAAATAAAAATTGTTTTTAAGCAGCGATAGCTGCGTTATACTACGATAATCCGCTTGCTCATTTACGCTTAGTAAACTGCGCAAGCGGATTTCTTGTATGACTTGCTCTCATCTGCTTAAATTCCAATTTTTAGGTTCTCTCTTCTCTCGCCTTTCGTCTAAAAAAAGTTTTCAGTTAACCCTGCTACGCAGGCTTTTCTTCCTTGCGACTCGGCATAGTGCAAACAAGTTTGCTCTCTGCTCTCGCTCCGCAGCGTCAGTTTTCAGTTTTCAGTTTTGCGTTTTCCGTTTGTATGGCACGAAGGTTGCTTTTTCTTAGGGTGGTTTAACATATAAAGATTTTATACGATGAAAAAGTTTCTACTTTCGTTTGCCGTTGTGGCACTTGTTTTCGGAGGATTGTTCGCCTGTGGCGAACAGACAAAATGGAATCGTGAGGAGCGACAAGCTATGCGTAATCTCCTGCGTGACTATCGCAAGATGGTCTATCTGAACGACCTCACCGAGGCGGAGTATATGCTATTTACCGACCGTGTTTTGGCTTCGGTCGAGGAGGATTATCCGGTCTATACCACCTTTATCGAGATGCCTGCCGTAAACGATACGGTGCAGGTCTATGTCGTGACAACCATTGTGGAGCAGTTGGCTGCCGATGCCTCGAATATGCGTCACCTCTATCCTTATCGTGACCTTGTGGCAGCAAATATACTGCCCGATGGATTGAATAGAGCACAGCAAAATGCCTTCTATCAATGTTTTGCCAATGCGGTGGATAATACCTACGCCAATGCCGAGCAGTTGGTAAATGCGATAGTTGCCGACACTGTGCAGACCTCGCAGATTGCGCAGATGCAGAGCGCGTGTGCAAATGAGTTATTCGGCTGGACTGTTGAGATAATAGAGGTTGGCAACTAAGCCAACCTCTATTATCTAATTAAGAATTAAGAATTAAGAATTAAGAATTAAGAATTAAAAATTAAAAATTAAAAATTAAACTACTCACTACTATCTCCTTACTCCTCACTCTCTTAAAACTCCTTTGCTGCGCGGTATTGTCCTTCTGAATACTCGTAGCAAAATAGTTTTCTGCCGTTGGTAAGCAGAATATATCGAGCCTTTACAACTGCATTATAGCGCATTGCCTGCATTTTAACCTCATCGTCTATTGCGATATCGCGAGCTTTGCACTCGACCAAGATATAGGGCTTGGCGAAGTTATCTACAACGACAATATCGGCGCGTTGATGTTGTCCGTTGATATTTACGGGATACTCCTGCGATATTCGGAGTGCGGGAATGCCTTTATAGCCTATAAGCCACGCTATGACATGTTGTCGTACCCACTCTTCGGGGGTGAGTACAAGCCATATTTTGCGTAGTGGGTCCCATATATATTTCTCTCCGTTTTCCTCCTTTATTCGGGCGGAAATGGGCGGAAATATGAGTTTCATGCTTTCGGGCATAGCGTTTTATCGAAATAAATTGTACCTTTGCGACAAAGATAGTGAAAATTATGAAGAGATACACAATTTTACTTGCGATATTATTGTCGGTAGCAGTCGTATCGGCTCAAAATAGTGAAGACCTGTCGGCTCGTGGAGTTGAGCCGGCCCGCACACACTTTGTGCCATACCACAATATGATGGCTGCTATTAAAGGCAACCCTTCATTGTCGCGCTTTGTTGCGGTAGTAGAAGAGCCTACCCGTAGTGATGGCGGTACGGCAACGACCTTTACAACTCATTATGCTCTGCCTGTGAGTTGGCTTAACCGTCAAGTGTTGTTGCGTGTCGGATACGCCTCTTCGGCATACACCGTATATGTAAATGGTCGCGAGGTGGGTTTTGTTCCTACGGGCGTTATGGGTGCAGAGTTTAACATTACAAAATTCTCGCACGAAGGTCGCAACGAGGTTGCCATTATGCTCGACAAGTCGCATTTTGCTAATAAGTTGTACGCACAGAAGGAGATGACGATAGGGGATATCGAGATATACTCGCAACCGACTATCCGCTTGCGCGATATTGCGGTAAAGATGTCGTTGAACGAACAGGGTAATGGTGTTGCCGAGTTTGCCGTTCCCGTAAAGTGTGATGCTTTGAACCCCAAACATACGCGTGTACACTATGCCTTGCGCCTTAACGATACGGTTGTTGTGGCGGAGGGCTATCGCGAGATGACTCTTGATATGCGCCGTGAGGATACTCTTCGTTTTGCATGTGTCGTACCGGCAAAGGCCCTGTGGAGTACTAAAAATCCTACGATGTTACGCCTCGATTTGGAGAGCCGCATCGACAATCGCATTGCCGAGTGTGTTAGCCGTAATATAGGATTGCGCCAACTTGCTCTGCGCAGTGGCAAACTCTATGTGAACAACGCGGAGGTTGTTCCGAATCTTGCTGAATGGGAGGCTGTCAAGAGTCTTGATGAGGCGAAAAAGTTGGGCTATAATGGCATTATAATAACCCTCGACCGTGATACCGAGAAGGTGGTGGAAGAGTGTGCCAAGCGAGGTATGTATGTGGTAGTTCGTACACCGATAGACACCACGCTTTTGGGCGATACCATTCGCCGAGGTGGAAATCCGAGCAATGACCCGTTGTGGAATGAGAACTATCTGTGGCGAAACTTCCACACTTTCCATTCGACAAAGGGAAATGGTGCCGTTATCGGTTATGCTATTGCCAAGGGTAATACCTCGGGCATAAATATATACGACACCTATCTTATGATGAAATCACTTGCGCCACACTACCTCGTAATCTACGAGGGAGCAAAGGGCGAATGGGCAACCGACAAGTAAAAGCCGGTTGCTAATCCTCCAAAAACTCTTTTGTTACCACAAATCGAACAGCTTGTGGTACTACCGAGATGGTTACCGGTGTAACACCTTGTAGCTCGCCATCGGTTTCGAGTGGCATATTTGGTGCCGAGGTGATTTTTATAACCTTTCCTTGTGCGTACTGCACATGCCCTATCGAGTAAATCTCACCATTGAAGAGTCTTCGTGCGCGGAATACCACATGCCACCAATGCACAGGGCGAATTATCGTGAGGTCGAGCAGACCATCGTTAGCAACGGCGCGTGGCAATTGTTGAATACCTCCTCCGTTGTAGCGACAGATGCCGACAGCCAACGAGAACAACAACTTGTTGTAGATAACTTTGCCATCAACCTCGATGGTTGCTCCGGCAGGTTTAGCCGAGAAGAATCCTCGCAAAAGGCTATACAAATAGAGCCACTTACCCTTGTATCCCTTCAATTTCAGATGGTTGAATATCTGAATTACATAGGCATCGAAGCCGAGTCCTGCCACATTCGCCATATAGCGAGTTTGCTCAACTTTCGACTCGGTATAGGTCACCTTACCTACATCTTGCAGGAAGGAGTATCCCTCCTTAATAGCCCTCACGGCAGCAGAATAGTTGCGAGGAATGCATGTAGTGCGCACCCAATCATTGCCCGTACCGACAGCGATAACTGCCAACAGAATCTCTTTCGGCTCGCACTGCTTCTGTATAAATAATCCGTTTACCGTCTCGTTGAGGGTGCCATCTCCTCCCACCACAATAATTTTACGGTAACCTCGATTGACAGCCTCGACAGCCAATTCGGTAGCGTGGTAGCGATGTTCGGTAAATGCAGGGTCGTGTTGAATGCCGTTTTCGCGTAGGAGATGGGAGATTTTTGGAAAATCTCCCAATCCTTTACCTCCGCCCGATACGGGATTAACTATCACAAACCAACGCTTTGTGTCTTTATGAGTCATAATTTTTAGCTTTTAGCCAATTGGTTATTGGCTAAATTAAAAATTAAAAAATACCTTTAATTATCAATTATAATTCTTCAATTGTCAATTATTTCGCCGGAGCGTTCTTCAATGTGTGAAGCAAGAAGTCGTAAAATTTCTCCACCGATGCAATCTCCACCTTCTCGTCAGGCGAGTGTGGGTAGCAGATTGTAGGACCGAATGAAATCATATCGAGATTTGGATATACACCTCCGATGATGCCACACTCCAAACCTGCGTGGATAGCAGTTACAGCAGGCTTCTTGCCGTAGAGAGCCTCGTAAGATGCCAACATCGCCTTCAAAATCGGCGACTCCATATTTGGCTTCCAACCATCGTACGAGCCTTCGAGCAGTACCTCTGCACCTGCCATCTCGAATACGCCCTTGATAGCCTCGCCAAGAGCGACCTTCTCGCTCGAAACAGAAGAACGCAACAGACATTGAATCTTTACGCACTTGCCGTCAGACACCACACGGGCAAGATTTGTTGAGGTCTGCACCAAACCTTCCATCTCAACCGACATCTTCACCACACCATTAGGTGCGCCAACAACCGCCTTAACGAGGTTTTGTGCAGTAGCAGCAGGGATAATCTCCGCAGGGTAGGCAACCTCCTCTGCAAGTACGACAATCGAATCCTCGATATTCTCGAACTCTGCCTGCAAGGTCTTTTCGTATGCGGCAGCCTCAGCCTTGAATGCCTCTACATCGTGAACGAGAACTACCGCTTGCGCCTCACGAGGGATAGCATTTCTCAAACCACCTCCATCAATCGAAGCGAGCAACCACTCCTGCTCGGTGTGGAGCAACAAACGACACAACAAGCGGTTGGCATTTCCACGCTGGAAACCAATCTGAATACCCGAGTGTCCGCCCTTCAAACCCTTAACCTCCAACTTTACGGCATGCCAGCCCTGTGGAGCAGCCTCGGCAGCGTAAGGGAGTGTGATGTTTGCGTCAGTTCCACCTGCGCAACCAACATACAACTCGCCCTCGGTTTCAGAATCGAGGTTTAACAAAATATCGCCTTTGAGCAAACCCGCCTTCAAACCGAATGCTCCATCCATACCGGTCTCCTCGGTTGCGGTGAAGAGTCCTTCGATAGCACCATGTTCGAGGGTGTTATCCTCCAAAACAGCGAGAATAGCCGCTACGCCGATTCCGTTATCTGCTCCGAGAGTAGTGCCGTTGGCAGTTACCCACTCGCCATCGATATATGCCTCGATAGGGTCATTCTCGAAGTCGAAAACCTTGTCGTTGTTCTTCTGCGGTACCATATCGAGGTGCGCCTGCAAAACGATGCCCTTGCGGTCTTCGTAACCTGCGGTTGCAGGCTTTGCGATATATACATTGCACGCCTCATCAACGCAATACTCCAAATTGTGAGCCTTTGCAAACTCCACGATATACTCGCGCACCTTCTCCTCGTGATGCGAAGGACGAGGAATCTGCGTCAAAGCCTTAAAATGCTTCCAAACCAATGTCGGATTAAGTTGTTCCAAATTGTAGTTCATAATTGTTGTTTTTTGCTTTTAGCCATTAGCCATTGGCTTTTTAATATTATTAATTCCTTTAATTGTCAATTCGTCAATTGTCAATTGTCAATTTGTTTGTCGAACGCTTCGACAATATGTTTTACCAATTCGTGGCGGACAATATCGCCCTTGTTGAACTCAACAAAGCCGATACCCTTAATGCCCTCGACCGTATGCATCGCACGCACCAAGCCACTGTCGCTCTTGTGTGGCAAATCGACCTGCGTAACATCGCCCGTAACGATAAACTTTGCATTGCGTCCCATTCGTGTCAGGAACATCTTTATCTGCGATAGGGTGGTGTTCTGCGCCTCGTCAAGTATCACGAAGGCGTTATCCAAAGTTCGACCACGCATATAGGCGAGTGGAGCAATCTGCACCGTGCCGTCCTCCATAAACTTCTGCAACTTCGCAGGCGGAATCATATCGTTCAACGCATCGTACAACGGTTGCAAGTAGGGGTCCAACTTATCCTTCAAGTCGCCCGGCAGGAAGCCCAACTTCTCGCCAGCCTCTACCGCAGGGCGTGTCAAAATAACTCGGCGCACCTGCTTGTCGCGCAAAGCACGAACGGCCAATGCAATGGCGGTATAGGTCTTACCCGAGCCCGCAGGACCTGTCGCAAAGATAAGGTCGTTCTTGTCGTATAAATCTACGAGTTTTCGCTGATTGGCGGTGCGAGCCTTGACGATTATACAGTTGTTGCCATAGACAATAACCTCCTTGTCGCTCTGGTGAGCCTTCTCTGCCGCCTCGGCAAAACCCACCGAGAAGGATTGCTCGATAACCTCCTTCGAGATGTGCCCGTAGCGGTCGTAGTAGGCGATTAAGCCCGCCATTTGGCGTTCAAAACGCTCCACATCACCCTTTGCGCCAAGCACCTTCAACGAGGAGCCTCGCGCCACGATTTTGAGTTTAGGGTGCATCGCCACAATCTGTTGCAGGTAGCACTCCTTCGCTCCATACAACTCTCGGGTATCGACACCCTCGATTATAATCTCTTTTCCTGTTGTTTCAGTCATCAAAATATTTTTTGCTTTTTTTGGTTTTGCGAACTCCTACCCTTGTCAAGGCGCAAACGAGAATAGGGGTAATAGGGGTAATAGGGGTAATAGGGTGCGCTTTCAGTTTTCCGTTTAGAACGCATATCCGATGCGCACCTGAACGCTGCGGCTGTGTGTGCGGAAGGTCTGCGCTTCGGGCTGTACCGCCTTGTCGAGTGACCAAATATACGAATTTACCGACTTGATATTGGTAAATTGGTCGGCATAGCGCAGATCAATCATCATACACTTTGCAAACTTTACACTCACACCCGCTGCGTAGGTTATCGTAGGAAAAATCTTTCCGAGAGGCATCTGCGTAATTGCACCATCTTCGCCACTTTGGAGAGGGTATGTCGGGCTGTCCATAAGAGTAAAGACAGGTCCGAAGTTTATGCGGAACATCGCTATTCGGAACGATAACAGCACAGGTATCTGTACAAGATTGAACTTCGACTTTGCGCTAAAATTGTTGGTCTTATCGTTGATGCGCAGGGTGGAGTAGGCATACGAAATTTCGGGTTGGATACCGAATGTCTTGCCGATGTTGAGGCGAAACTGCAATGCTGCACCATACGACATCTTCATTGAGATATTCGGGGTGAAGGTGTTGCTGATTGGTTGCACATTGAACCAATTGTATCGCGCTCCTACGCCTAAACCGAACTCGGTACTAACCTTTGGTGCCGATTTAGTAGATTTGTATCTTCTTACTTTGGTATGAGATGATTGGTTTTGAGCTGTAACGGCAAAACTCGAAACAACTAAAATTAGCAATAAGACTATTTTTATCTCTCTAAATTTCATATTAAAAAAAACTCTTCGCAATTTCTGGACTTCCAAAAATAGTAAATATTTTTGAAATATCCATCGTATCATTGGTAAAATCTCTTTTTTTTGTTTATCTTTGTAGCCGTAATATTGTGTAGCGACAATTTTTTTAATGATAAAGACCTCTGATTGTCAATTCTCAATTGTCAATTGTCAATTAAGAAGAATATGAGTTTAGTAGCGATAGTAGGACGCCCGAATGTGGGCAAAAGTACACTCTTTAACCGCCTTGTCGGCAATCGTCAGGCGATTGTCGATTCGACTGCGGGAACAACGCGTGACCGTCATTATGGTAAGACCGATTGGAATGGTCGTGAGTTCTCGATAATCGATACAGGTGGTTACTCGGTAAATAGTGATGATATCTTTGAGGATGAGATTCGTAAGCAGGTGATGCTCGCTATCGAGGAGGCCGATGTTATCCTCTTTATGGTTGAGGTGGGTACAGGTGTTACCGACCTCGATATGATGATGGCGGAGGTGTTGCGCCGTGCAAAGAAACGCACAATCCTTGTTTGCAACAAGGTTGATAACTACGACCTTATCTACTCCTCTAACGACTTCTATTCGCTCGGTCTTGGCGACCCGTTCTGCATCTCTTCGATGTCGGGTAGCGGTACGGGCGATTTGATGGATGAGATTTTGAAACACTTGCCTGAGGATTGCGAGGCAGAGGAGTTAGACGACCTCCCTCGTATCACAATCGTTGGTCGTCCTAATGTCGGTAAATCATCGCTTACAAATGCTCTGCTCGGTCGCGACCGCAATATCGTAACCAACATTGCAGGTACCACACGCGACTCTATCCACACACGATACAATAAGTATGGTATGGACTTCTATCTTGTCGATACGGCAGGTATGCGTAAGAAGGGTAAGACGATGGAGGATTTGGAGTTCTACTC
>JAZQHQ010000012.1:0-6382 GCA_045540675.1 Alistipes sp.
CCATACTTCAAGTGAAGGTAACGAACAGAATGACCTTCTTCGAGCATCCTCATATATTTGAGCAATGCTCCGTAATCGTGTTTTTTGCGCATAAAGAAACCCCAAAAGTTTTTTGTCCAAACTTTTGGGGTCACTTCAAAACTTGTTAGACACTCCCTTTTTTTGTATGATTTTTGGAGTGGAGTATACATAGCTATAATGGTTTGATGATTATATGAAAAAAATTATTGTTATTGGTAGTTCCAATACCGATATGGTTGTTCGCTCGGAGCATCTGCCTCGCCCCGGCGAAACCGTACTCGGAGGAGGATTTATGATGGTAGGGGGTGGTAAAGGTGCGAACCAAGCGGTGGCGGTTGCGAAGATGGGGCACTCGGTAATCTTTGCAGCAGCAGTAGGAAAGGATATCTTTGGAGATGAGGCGGTCGAGCGATACAGACACCTCGGTATCGATACTTCGTATATCGCACACAAGGATACCCCTTCGGGTGTAGCGTTGATCATGGTCGATTCGGCGGCACAAAACTCAATTTCGGTGGCTCTGGGAGCAAATAACGAGTTAATGTTGGAGGATGTGATGCCTGCACTCGACACAATCGAAGAGGGAGATATTGTACTTCTGCAACTCGAAATACCTATGGCAACGGTCGAGGCGTGTGTATCGGTTGCGGCAGCCAAAGGTGCAAGAGTCATATTAAACCCCGCGCCCGCCGTAAAGGTCAGCGAACAGGTCTTATCGAAACTATACCTCATAACTCCCAATCAGACCGAAGCGGAGATATTGACAGGTGTGGAGGTTAGAGATACGACCACAGCTCGTCTTGTAGCCGAAGAGTTGAGTCGTGCAGGCGTTCACAAGGTTGTTGTTACAATGGGTAGCGATGGTGCGCTGCTCTATGAAGATGGCAAAAGCGAGATTATACCTGCGCACAAGGTCGATGCGGTCGATACCACAGCGGCAGGTGATGTCTATAATGGGGCATTGTGTGCTGCATTGGCAGAGGGTATGTCGTTGCGAGATGCATTGCGTTTTGCGACCAAGGCTTCGGCAATATCGGTGTCGCGAGTAGGTGCGCAGCCATCAATTCCTTCGCGCGAGGAGGTTGATAATTTCTAAAAAGGTTTCTGTGAACTATAACTTTTTACTTTTACATTATGTTTATTATTAATAGTTATGCCTTGGCAGTCGTATTCTGCTTTATCACAATGTTGTGTTGGGGCTCATGGGGTAATACCCAAAAATTTGCCGGCAAGACCTGGCGCTATGAACTATTCTATTGGGACTATGTTATCGGCATGGTGCTATTCACCCTACTTCTCGGCTTTACTATGGGCAGCATAGGCACCGAAGGTCGTAGTTTTGTTGCCGACCTCTCGCAAGCCAACTACCAAAGTGTGCTGTGGGTTATACTTGGCGGTGTGATCTTCAACGCCTCGAATATCCTCCTATCCGCTTCGACCTCATTAGCCGGTCTTGCTGTCGCCTTCCCTCTCGGTTGCGGCTTGGCACTTGTACTCGGCGTTATCAATAACTACCTCGAACAGGCAAAGGGTAACCCTTGGCTGCTCGGTTTGGGTGTGTTGCTTGTAGTCATTGCCATTATCTGCAATGGTGTGGCAGCAGGGCGTATAGCCAAAGGCAATGAGCAAAATAGTGGGCGTAAGAAGGGTATTATCATCGCCATTATTGCAGGTATTTTGATGTCCACATTCTACCGCTTCGTAGTAAAGGGCATGGACCTCGACAACTTCGAGCAGCCTGCGGCAGGTATGCTCACTCCCTATTCGGCGATATTTATCTTCTCGATTGGAGTACTACTCTCGAACTTTATTTTCAATACCCTGCTAATGAAATACCCTGTGGTAGGCACACCGGTATCGTATAGCGAGTACTTCAAAGGCTCATTTTCAACCCACTTTATAGGTATGTTGGGTGGTATGATTTGGTGTCTTGGCACAGCCTTCTCCTACATTGCGGCAGGTAAGGCAGGAGCAGCCATATCCTATGCGCTTGGTCAAGGAGCCCCGATGATTGCTGCCTTCTGGGGCGTATTTATCTGGAAAGAGTTTAAGGGGGCAGACAAGAAGACCAATTGGTTGCTTGCACTGATGTTCTGCCTATTTATTGCAGGTTTGGCGACTATCGTAGTTGCGGGTAACTAGCCTCTCGGCAATAGACTAAAATATACAGACAGCGATTTGTTGTCTGTATATTTTTTGTACCTTTGTCGCAGAAACATAGAAAATATGTATAAGAACGATATAATTGTTGCACCGGCAACTGCCTTTGGTGGGGCAATAGGTGTAATCCGAATGAGCGGAGCTGGCTCGATTGATATGTTCGACAATATATTTGTCGGGCGAGAACCGCTTGCGAAGGCTAAATCTCACACCATTCACTACGGGGTAATTCGAGAGGGTGAGCGCGTAATAGATGATGTTGTGGTGGCAGTGTATCGTGCGCCACACTCCTATACGGGCGAGGAGTCGGTCGAGATATCTATTCACGGCTCACGCTATATTGCGCAGGAGGTTATGCGACTTTTGTGCGAACAGGGTGCCCGTATGGCAGAGGCGGGAGAGTTCTCGCAACGCGCATTGATGGCAGGGCGTATAGACCTATCACAGGCAGAGGCTGTGGCAGATTTGATTGCTGCCGAGTCGCGTGCCGAACACGCTATTGCTACGACACAGATGCGCGGAGGCTACTCCGAGAGACTCGAAGGTTTGCGCGAAGAGATGTTGAAAATTTGCTCGCTGCTCGAACTCGAACTCGACTTTTCAGAAGAGGATGTGGAGTTTGCCGACCGCACGCAGCTTGCCGATATGCTCAATATGGTGAAGCGCGAAGTTGATTATCTATTGGAGTCATTCCGTGTGGGCAATGTCATTCGTGATGGCGTTTCGGTGGCTATTGTCGGTCGCCCGAATGTAGGCAAGAGCTCGCTGATGAATCTTCTTGTCGAAGACGATAGGGCAATGGTGTCGGATATTGCAGGTACAACGCGCGATACGATAGAGGAGTGTGTGGTCATTGAGGATGTGAAGTTCCGATTTATCGATACGGCAGGTATGCACGACACCGATGACCGCCTTGAAAAGATGGGTATTGAGCGTACCGAAAGGGCGATAAGTGAGGCAGATATTATCCTCTATATGGTTGAACCGGCGAATATGGAGATGGATTTGCCCGAGTTGCATGAGCATCAGAAGTTGTTGGTTGTGGTCAATAAGATGGATACAATCGATAAGTGCGATAGAGAGGATGTACTATACATTTCGGCTCGCTACGATGAGGGAGTAGATGCCTTGCGCGAGGCGTTGCGCGAGGCGGTGGATATAGATAGTGTCTATCGTGGCGATGTTGTGGTATCGAATATGCGCCATGCGGAGGCGTTGAGACGCGCACACAACAATATCAAGCAGGCTATATGTTCACTTGACCGGAATTTATCGGGCGAACTATTGGCAGAGGATATTCGAGGGGCAATAGATGCCCTTGGCGAGATTACAGGCAAAATCACCAATGATGATGTCCTCCGTAAGATATTCGGCAGTTTCTGCATCGGCAAGTAACTAACGCCCTCTAATGCACACTACTAAACGCTAACGCCTACAAATAGCGACAGAAAATCCTATAAAAATAGACGAGTAAATACAGAAAGTTATACTTAACTCTGTGTTATGCTTGACTACTTTAACTCGAATTGGGCCTTGCTATGCAGATTGCGCGACGAAGAGCCCACATATGCGGTAAATATGCCCTTCTCGGCTATCCAATCGTGCTTCTTCTCGTCGAAGTATGCAAGTGATGAGCGATCTATTTCAAACTCCAAAACGGCTCTTTTGCCAGGTTCAAGAAAGACCTTCTTAAATCCTTTAAGTTCTCGTACGGGGCGAACAACACTCGACTCCTCGTCGCCAATATAGAGCTGAGCAATCTCTCCACCATAGCAATTACCTGTATTCTTTACCTCGACAGAGGCAATAATCTTTCCACTCTCCTTCATCGAACTCTTATTGAGTTTTAGCTCTCCATACTCAAATGTTGTATAGCTCAAACCGTGACCGAATGGGAATGTAGGCTCGCAGTTGTGAGCATCAGTCCAACGATAGCCCACAAAGATATCTTCGCTATATGTCTGCTGTGAACGAGTGCGTACCAAACCAACACTACGCTCCTCGTCGATGATTCCAGGGTAGCTCTCTTCGCCAAATGCATGTGCTCCACACTGTTCAAGTGATGCGTAGTATGTGAATGGTAGCTTGCCCGAAGGGTTAACCTTGCCGGAGAGTACATTGGCAATAGCATTGCCAGCCTCCGAACCAAGATACCAGCCTTGGACAATAGCATTGGCCTTATCTACCCAAGGCATAGCCACTGCATTACCGCTGATAATAACAACTGCTGTGCGTGGATTAGCCTCGCAGAGAACCTCAATAACGGTGTTCTGGCCATAGGGTAGTGCGAAATCACGTCGATCACAGCCCTCGCAATCTTGTTGGCCGCGCTTATTCAAGCCTCCGATAAAGAGTACTGCATCGGCCTCGGCAGCTGCCTTACACAACTCATCAAGCGACTCTACCTCATCCTTCTTGCTGTGGCTATAACCCTTCATATACTGAATCTTATCCTCTCCGTAGAGTGCTATAAGAGCCTCCAATGGCTTAATTTCATACTTTACCTTCAACGACGAGCTACCGCCACCCTTGGTCATCTTATAGTCAGCATTTTCGCCCACAACGAGAATTTTCTTAACCGATTCAGGAGCTATTGGCAGCACATTATTACTGTTTTTGAGCAATACGATGCCGTGTTCTGCAATTGTACGGCTGACCTTAGCGTGTTCTTCGGTAGCGAACGAGCCGTAAGGACGCTCTCGATTCATTGTTGTACGGAAGATAAGACGTAAAATGTTGCGTACCTTATCATCAACAAGAGCTGCATCTCCCTTACCTTCTGCTATATATTGTTTGAGTGGATTTGCCATAAAGTAGTTATCGTAAGCGTTGCTGGCATTGCTTGCCAGGCCATCTGTCCATGTACCAAATTCAAGGTCAAGACCATTGTTGAGGGCCTCGTGGGTATTCTCTACGCCACCCCAATCTGATATGACTGCTCCGTCAAAGCCCCACTCGCCACGCAGAATATCAACCAACAATCGCTTGTTATGGCAGCAATGTTGGTTTTGATAGAAGTTATATGCTCCCATAATTGCCCAGGCTCCGCCCTCCTGCACTGCAGCCTTAAATGCCGGCAGGTATATCTCATAGAGCGCACGATCGCTGACGTTTACATTAACATCGTGGCGCTTAGACTCTTGATTATTCAGAGCATAGTGCTTTACGCACGATGCAACACCATTCTGCTGCACCTCCTGAATATAGGGAACAACCATTCGGCTGGCCAAATAAGGGTCCTCTCCCATATATTCAAAGTTACGACCATTAAAGGGCGTACGATAGATATTTACACCGGGGCCGAGCAACACATTTTTGTTGCGATAGCGAGCCTCTTCACCGATAGCCTTGCCATAGATTGTTGCCATTGCGGGATCCCAGGTTGCAGCCAGACAAGTAAGAGCAGGAAATGCTATACAGTGGTCGTTGGTCCACTTGGCACCTTTCCACTCATCCCAAAGTACCTCCTCGCGAATGCCGTGAGGGCCATCTGTACACCATACCTCTGGAATTCCAAGACGAGGAACTCCCGGAGATGAGAATTTTGATTGTGCGTGAAGCATTGCAATCTTCTCGTCAAAGGTCATACGAGTTAATGCATCCTCTACGCGATCTTCCATAGGTTTGTTGTCATTAAGGTAGACAGGGATGTCGCCGCTACTGTTGCACGATGTAGCCCACAAAAGTGAAACGACAGAAAATAAACGGATAAATTTATTCATATCGAAATTAGTTTCTAATGGTTAAATTTTCTACAAATATAGTGATTATTTTCTGTATAGCAATGCCTTAATAGCAATGGCATCTTGTTTGAAAATAAATTTTACACCTTAGTGAGCAATAATGCCTCAAACAGGGAATCATTATTTATTCACTTTTAACACGATTTTCTATGAAAATTTACTATCTTTGTATCAAAGTCAGAGCCCCAAGCGCAAAAATTGAGAAGTGTACATTTACTATAATAGAATGGCACAATTATCGACCCTATTTCGGTCTGAACTCTGCAACTCATTGACTATCAATACTATTTTCACACTGCATCGGAAAGTAAGTGATGCAATATAACAAAAAAGAAGCTGTCTAACAAGGTGATTTCTGCGTTACGCATCGGTCGTTGAGTTCCTCACATACGCCCAAGTATGCTGCGGACTCAACGCCTCGCAAGCCTTGAAATCCCTCTTGTTATACAACTTCTAAT
>JAZQHQ010000013.1:0-16173 GCA_045540675.1 Alistipes sp.
GGGGGTAGGTAGAGAGATTAGAGAGATTAGGGAAAATAGTGATTTATATCCTTAAATTCTCTAAATTCATTATATTCCCTAATTCCACTATTGAACTATTAACTTTTTTTCTTATCTTTGTGCGATTATTGAACTATTGAAAGTCTCTTTGAAGTTATGTTAAGCAGAAGAGTTCTACGAACAAAGGTTGTAAAGGCTGTCTATGCGCACATGCAGTGCGAGGGTTTGACACCTGTCGTAAGCGAGAAAAACCTCGTACTTTCGATTGACCGCGCCTACGACCTATATTTTCACTTGCTCGCACTCGTTCCCGAGATTGCCGAGTATGCTGCCGAGCGTATCCGCATTGGCGAAAACAAGAAGTTGCCTACATACGATGACCTCCACCCAAACCGTAAATTTGTGGAGAATAAGGTTGTTATCCGCCTTGCCGAGGATGAGAATTTGCAGTCGGAGTTGAAGGCACGAAAGTTGTCGTGGAAAAATCATCGTGACCTTATCGTGGCACTCTACAATGCCCTGATTCGTCAGCCATTCTACCAGAAATATATGCTCTCCGAGGAGCGTTCATTCCGCGAAGATGCACAGCTCGTTTCGGATATCTATATGACGATGCTCGAAGAGTTCGAGCCACTCGAAACGGTTTTGGAGGAGCAGTCGGCGTTGTGGAATGATGATTTGGGCTTTCTCCTGACGATGGTGTCGCGTACTGTGTTGTCGATGCGCGAGAAGCACGAGAGCGTGCGCGTTATGTCACAATTTAAGAGTGAGGAGGACCTCGACTACGCAAAGTCGCTCCTGCGAAATACTATTGCGGGCTATGAGCGAATTTCGCTCCTTCTCGATAACTCGATGAGCAATTGGGATATTGAGCGTGTAGCTTTGATGGATAAAATTATCCTCGTAACTGCAATTGCCGAGGCGGAGAATTTCCCTTCGATACCGGTGCGCGTAACGATGAATGAGTATATCGATATCGCAAAGTGCTATTCGACTGCTTCGAGTGGTGGTTTTATCAATGGTGTACTCGACAAGATGATAAACCAACTCACCGAGGAGGGTAAGATTGTGAAATCCGGTAAGGGTTTGCTCTAAAAATGACAATTTTTAATTTTTAACTACTAATATTTAATTCGTTATGATTACACTTTTGCAAGCAGCAGCAGGTGCAGCAGCACCGCAGGCAGGAATGGCAAATTGGTCGTTTTGGGTAATGATTGCCGCAATGATTTTGATTATGTACTTCTTTATGTGGCGTCCTGAATCGAAGCGCCGCAAGGAGATGCAGAAATTCCGCGATGGTCTTAAATCGGGCGATAAGGTTGTTACCGCAGGCGGCATCTACGCCGTAGTGAAGAAGGTTGAGGAGACAACTCTCCTTATTGAGGTTGACAGCAATGTTACTCTCCGTATCGATAAGACTATGGTTGTTGCTGCTCCGGCTCCAAATCAGGAGAAGAAGTAGGAGGCCTTAATACCAAAAAACTCTAACCTAATAATAAAAACTATGAAAAAACTGATTCTTTCATTTGTTGCCATCGCTTTGGCGACAACCGCATTTGCCCAAAAGAAGGGTGAGATGATGTCGTGGGAGGAGGCTACTGCCAAGGCTACCGAGGTATTGGCTACACTTTCGCTCGATGAGAAAATCGAGATGACTCACGGTCACAATAAGTTCTTCCTTCCGGGAGCTCCGGCAAAGGGATTGCCACACATCTTTATGGTAGATGCCTCGGCAGGTGTGCGTATCAACCACACGCTTCCCGATCCAAAAGAGGTGCGTCACCCTTCAAAGACTACGCAGTTCCCTGCAACTATCGCTCTCGCTTCGACCTTTAACCCTGAGTTGGCAAAGGCTTACGGTGAGGCTGTGGGTTACGAAACCCGTATGGCAGGTGCAGGAGTATTGCTCGGTCCGGGTATGAATATCTATCGTTCGTCACAGTGCGGTCGTAACTTCGAGTATATGGGTGAGGACCCATATTTGGCAGCCCGCATGGTCGAGAACTATGTTGTCGGTATGCAAGGCACAGGTACGATGGCTTGTTTGAAGCACTTTGTCTGCAACAACACCGAGTTGTATCGTAAACTCTCGAACTCTATCGTTGATGAGCGTGCAATTATGGAGATTTACACCCCTGCATTCAAGGCAGGTATTGACGCAGGTGCAGGTTCGGTCATGACCTCTTACAACCTCGTAAATGGCGAGTGGGCAGGTCAGAGCAAGTATGTTATCACCGATCTTCTTCGTGGTACACTCGGCTTCAAGGGCTTGGTGATGACCGATTGGCGTTCGGTTTACGATTGGGAGAAGATTGTTCTTTCAGGACAGAATGTAGAGATGCCGGGAACCCCTAACGAGTATTACCATATCAACTCGGTTCGTGGTCTTTTGAAGGAGGGCAAATTGACCGAGAAGAATATCGATGATATGATTCGTCCAATGGTTGCAACCCTTATCCGCTTTGGCTTGTACGAGCGTTTCAAGAATGGTCAGCCAAACGAAGACGCTCTCGAAGTGAAGTTCCCTCACCACGAGGCTGTTTCGTATCAGACTGCTGCCGAGGGTTCGGTATTGTTGAAGAATGACGGTATTCTCCCATTGAAGGAGGGACAAGAGATTTTGCTCGTAGGTCGTTGGGCAAAGGTTGCACCGCAGGGCGGTGGCTCATCGCGTGTTAAGGGCTTCAATCAGGTGACTTCGGAGCAGGCTCTCTTGAACTCACTGCGTTCAAAGGTTACAGCTGTCGAGAAACCAAACTTTATTCAGTTGCAGAAGGCTGATGTTGTAGTTGTGGCAACGGGTACATACGACTCTGAGGGTCAGGAGCGTCCATTCCAGATGATGGAGGAGGACGAGGCTTTGGTTCGCATGGCTTGCGCAGCAAACAAGAAGGTTATCGTTTTGATTCTCTCGGGTTCAGGTATCGATATGAGTGCTTGGAATGACAAGGTATCGGCAATCATCTATGGTTGGTATCCGGGTCAGGCAGGTATGCAGGCTATTGCCGACATTATGGTTGGAAAGGTTAATCCATCGGGCAAGTTGCCTGCAACTATCGAGAAGTCATTCAAGGACTCTCCTGCATACGGCATGGTACCAAAGGGTTTGAGCGTAACCTACAAGAGCCGCAATACGAACGAGTTGTGGACTGCACCAAAGCACTACGATGTACACTACAAGGAGTCTGTTCTCGTAGGTTATCGTTGGTACGATACAAAGGGCATTGAGCCTCTCTATCCATTTGGTCATGGTTTGTCGTACACCACCTTCGAGTTGAGTAAGGCAAAGGCTGCAAAGCAGATTTCGGCAGATAAGCCGTTGAAAGTTACTGTTCGTTTGGAGAACACAGGTAAGATGGCAGGTGCAGAGGTTGTTCAGTTGTATGTTCAGGAGAACAATCCAACCGTACTTCGTCCAAAGAAGGAGTTGAAGGCGTTCAAGAAGGTTCACCTCGAAGCAGGAGCAAAGACAACTGTTACTTTCGAGTTGAAGCACTCTGATTTGGCATTCTGGAACGACAAAACCCACGCTTGGGAGGTAAATAAGGGTACTTACACCCTCCATATCGGAAACTCGTCAGCGAATATCTCGCAGACTCTTACCGTTGAGGCGTTGTAATAACAATTAAATAAAGCGTAGTGGAGAGTTGAGCATTATTACTCAACCCTCCACTTTTAACTCTGACACTATGAAGAAAGTTATCTCCTTCTCGTTGATGTTGATGGTCGGACTTGTGCTGTCGCAGTTGATGCCGGCGCAGTTGGGCGAATACTACAACCTCTTTCACGAGGGTATAGGTATTATGCTCGGCGTATGTCTTGCCTTTATTATGATAAATGTAGGTAGAGAGTTCGAGATTGACAAACGCAATATTCGTGGCTATGCCAAGGACTACTTTGTGGCAATGTTTGCGGCAGCAGTACCTTGGTTGCTAATCGCTTTGTATTACATATTTGTGTTGCTCCCGTCATATATGTGGAGTGAAGGTGATGTGTGGAAGGAGACGCTTCTGTTGAGCCGTTATGCAGCGCCGACATCGGCAGGAATTTTGTTTGCGATGCTTGCTGCACTAAACTTGCAAAAGAGTTGGATATATCAAAAAATACAGGTCTTGGCTATTTTTGATGACCTCGATACGATACTGCTGATGATACCTTTGCAGGTGGCAATGATAGGTATGAAGTGGCAGATGGGCGCAGTATTGTTTGTCGTATGTTTTCTTTTGTGGATTGGTTGGAAATATATGTCGCGCTTCGATGTTCCGCAGGGTTGGAAATCGATTCTTACTTATGCTGTGCTGACCTACGGATTGACTCTTGCGGTATATGTCGTTACCGAGCACTTCTTTGGTGCGGAGGGTAGTATCCATATCGAAGTTCTGTTACCGGCATTTGTGGTTGGTATGGTTATCAAGAATCGCCATATCGGAGGCAAACAGGAGGAGCGTGTTTCGACCGCTATTTCGTTGCTCTTTATGTTGCTTGTGGGAATGTCGATGCCACTTATCAATGCAGGCGATGCAGAGAGCAACTCTTCGAGTATTATCGGCTCAATTCCAATGATGTCGTATGGGGAGTTGGCTATTCATGTGGTGTTGGTTTCACTCTTGTCGAATATCGGAAAACTTGTTCCTATGCTCTTCTATCGCGACCACTCTCTGACCGAGCGATTGGCTCTATCGGTCGGAATGTTCACTCGTGGTGAGGTCGGAGCAGGCGTAATATTTATCGCTCTTGGCTACAATATAGGAGGTCCGATACTCCTTATTTCGGTTCTGACGCTGGTGCTGAATCTGATATTGACGATAGGCTTTGTCTATGTGGTAAAGCATCTGGCTCTGAAAAGCTCAAAACAATAGTAAAAGAAAAAACGACCAAATCAGGTCGTTTTTCTTTTACTTATTATTCAGGTACCACTCAACCGTGCGTTGAATTCCCTCCTCGAAGGTCATCTGTGGTTTCCAGCCGAGTTCGCGTTGCAACTTTGACGAGTCGATGGCGTAGCGGAGGTCGTGACCTGCACGGTCGGTAACATAGGTTATAAGCGGTAGCGAGTGTCCCTCCTCGTTGCCGAGTTGGCTATCCACCTCTTTGATAAGCAACTTTATAAGGTCGATATTGCGCCACTCGTTATTACCTCCTATGTTGTAAGTCTCGCCACTGCTGCCCTTGTGGAAGATAAGGTCTATTGCGCGAGCGTGGTCTTCGACATAGAGCCAATCGCGCACATTCTCACCCTTGCCATATACGGGCAGATTTTTCCCCTCGCAGATATTCTTGATGAATAGGGGTATCAACTTCTCGGGATATTGATTTGGTCCGTAGTTGTTTGAGCAGTTCGATATTACGGTAGGCACTCCGTAGGTGTCGTGGAAGGCGCGAACAAAGTGGTCGCTTGAAGCTTTCGATGCCGAATAGGGCGAGTGCGGAGCGTATGGAGTATCCTCGCGGAACATACCATCGCCCAACTCCAATGCTCCATATACCTCATCGGTGGAGATATGGTAAAATTGTTTGCCTTCGTACCTTTCGGGCAGACTCTCCCAATAGTGGCGTGCCGCCTGCAAGAGCGAGAGTGTTCCCATAACATTGGTTTGTGCAAACTCGAATGGGTTCTCGATAGAGCGATCTACATGGCTCTCCGCTGCAAGGTGGATAATACCGTCAATATGGTGCTTTTTCAGCAATGCCAAGACCGCCTCGAAGTTGCAGATATCCTCCTGTACGAATGTGTAGTTCTTGCAATTTTCAATATCGCGCAGATTATCGAGATTGCCTGCGTAGGTCAATTTGTCGAGATTTACGATGTGATAGTCGGGGTAGTTGCGGACAAAGTGTCGCACCACATGCGAGCCGATAAAACCCGCACCTCCCGTAATCAATATATTGCGTTTCGCCTCCATAATCTAAAATTTCTTTATACACTCGGCTAACGACTCCTGCCACTCAGGAATTTCGATGTCGAAAGTCGCCACGAATTTGCTCTTGTCGAGTACCGAATATCGTGGTCGCATTGCCTTTGTAGGGTAGTCGGCGGTGGTACAAGGGGTTATCTTGCAGTTGTTGTTGCCACTTTGGCGAGCAATCTCCACTGCGAAATCGTACCACGAACACTCTCCGAGGTTGGAGTAGTTATAGACTCCGTATCTATTGTACTTTTTGCCCTCTATTATCTGCACTATCGCCTCTGCCAAATCGCCTGCATAGGTTGGTGTGCCGAATTGGTCGGACACAACCTTTATCTCTTTCTGTGTGGCGGTGAGGTTGCGCATTGTCTTTACGAAGTTTTTGCCAAACTCAGAATAGAGCCACGATGTGCGCAGAATAATACTCTTGCAGCCCGACTTCGCAACTGCTATCTCGCCTGCCAACTTTGTGCGCCCGTAGGCATTAAGCGGTGCGGGGGTATCTTCTTCGGTGTAGGCTCTTCGGCTCTCACCCGAAAAGATATAGTCGGTGGAGATATGAATGAGCGTTGAGTTGTGTTGTGCGCAAGCCTCGGCAAGCAGAGCCACTGCCTTATGATTTATCTTGTCAGTCGTATCCTCCTGCTCCTCTGCCAAGTCAACGGCGGTGTAGGCGGCACAATTTACAACAATATCAATCTTCTCCTTCGAGAGAAACTCATTGATAGCCTTCGCGGAGGTTATATCCAACTCCTCAATATCGGTAAAGATGTAGCGATGAAAACCCTCTCCACTCGCTAAACGCAGCGCAGAGCCCAACTGTCCGTTTCCACCTGTTACCAATATAGTCATAACTAATCAAAGAGTTTGTCGCACTCGGCAAGGGTAGGGTGGTGCTTATCCTTCTCCGAAAGTATGACCTTGTCGGCAGGAATGCCCCAATCTATCGCAAGCGCAGCATCATTCCACGCCACTGCACCCTCGCTCTCGGGTGCGTAGTAGTTATCACATTTATACTCCACAACAGCCTCTTCACTCAATACCGAATATCCGTGAGCAAAACCGTGTGGGATAAATATCTGACGATGATTTTCGGAGGATAGTTCCACCGCAACATATCTGCCGAATGTAGGCGAACTCTTGCGAATATCCACCGCAATATCGAGTATGCGTCCGCTTACTACGCGCACCAACTTGCTCTGTGCGTGAGGTGGCAACTGAAAGTGCAGACCGCGCACCACTCCATACGAAGATTTTGCTTCGTTCTCCTGCACGAAACGAATATCACACACCTGCTCTACGAAGTCGCGTTCGGTAAACGCCTCGAAGAAGTAGCCACGCTCATCATCGAAGAGACGAGGTTCGATAAGTACAACCCCCTCTATATCTGTTTTTACTATCTTCATTAGTGCTTTTTCTCCACGAGTTTTATCATATACTCTCCGTAGGCGTTGTGCTTCATCGGCTCGGCAAGATGGAGCAACTCCTCGTCAGAAATCCACCCTTTGCGCCACGCAATCTCCTCCAAACAGGCAACCTGTACACCTTGTCGGCTCTCGATAACCTCTATAAAGCGCGAAGCATCTGCCAACGATTCGTATGTACCTGTGTCCAGCCACGCAAAACCGCGACCTAAAAGTTGCAAATCCAACTCCTTGTCGTGCAAGAATGCCTCATTTATCGAAGTTATCTCCAACTCGCCACGCGCCGAAGGTTTTACCCCTTTGGCGACCTCCACGACTTTGTTGGGGTAGAAATATAGACCCACTACGGCGTAGTCGGACTTTGGCGATTGCGGCTTCTCCTCGATGGATAGAACCTCGCCCTCTGCATTACACTCCACCACGCCAAAACGCGATGGATTGGGTACTGCATAACCAAAAATAGTCGCTTTCTGCTCCTTTTCGGCAACCTCTACTGCCCTTTGCAACATACCCGAGAAACCTTGTCCATAGAAGATATTATCGCCCAAGACCAAACATACCGACTCCTCTCCGATAAACTCCTCGCCTATGATAAATGCCTGCGCCAAACCATCGGGCGAAGGTTGCTCGGCATACTCGAATTTCACGCCGTACTCCTCGCCACTACCCAACAAACGGCGGAATGCAGGTAGGTCGTGCGGTGTTGAGATAATCAATATCTCGCGTATGCCTGCCAACATCAAGACCGATATAGGATAGTATATCATCGGCTTGTCATATACCGGCAACAACTGTTTGCTAATGCCTTTTGTAATCGGGTAGAGGCGTGTTCCACTGCCTCCGGCAAGTACTATACCTTTCATATTTTTGCCATTAGCCATTGGCTATTTATGTTAAAATAAAATACCTTTAATTGTCAATTGTCAACTGTCAATTATCAATTCTCTCTATGTTTTCTGCTTTGATGCCCGAAATTGATAGTGCAATCACCCCCTCAATCGCTACCACAAAGCGTTTCGAGCGTTTGCCCTCAATCTTTACGAGTCGCCCTTCGCTGCCTTTGAATGCTCCTCCCGTAATGCGGACTCGTTCACCAATGCTGAAATTGACCTCTTCGCCCGATAGTATCTCCGTGCTGTCGTCTATTTCGGTACATACTGCCATAAACTGCTGCATCTGCTCCTCCGGCACCTCTACGGGTATGTTACGCCCCTCGGCAGGTCGGGTAATATAGTGCAAATAGGGTATTTTACCCTTTGCTTCCTGCACCTCCTTGCGGGCTCCAAGCACGAAAATAAGGTCACGAACTACGGGTATGAGGTCGGTCTTTATGCGATGACCAACCTTTGTGGTACGCTTGCGCATAGGCACAAAACTCTCGATTTTATGCATTTCGAGCAGCCTTTGTGCCATCAGATTGCGACCGTATGTCGCACGCATCGCAAACCATCTTATATCTGCACTATCAGACAACATAACGCAAATATAAGAAACTTTCTTATATTTTCCAACTATTACTTGAACTCGATTATATCCTCTACTCCAAACTCCTTGTAGTGAGCCGCCAATTCATCGTTGCGGTCGGAGAGAATCAATAGTTTATCACCCATCATCAGTTCAGCACCGCCCTTTGGTACGAAGTAGTCGCCATCGCGACAAACCATCACTACGAGCGTATTATCGGGCAGTGATACTTTATTGAGGGTGTTACCCTCCGATAACATCTGCTCGGTTACGGCAATCTCGGTAAATGCCGAGCGCACCTTATCCTGCAAGGCACTCTCGAATTTACTCTCCTTCTCGGCGTATGCCAAGCCGAGCAACTCCGCCATACTACTAACAGTTGTGCCTTGTATGACGAGCGATATGATGGTCATTATAAATACCACATTGAAGATAATCTCCGCACCCTCTATTTTTGCAACCCAAGGATATGTCGCAAAGATAATCGGCACAGCACCGCGCAGTCCCACCCACGAGATATAGAGTCGCGCCTTTTTCGAGAGTTTTCGGAATGGCGCAAGGCAGATGAATGTAGCGATAGGACGAGCTACAAGCATTAGGAATAGTCCTGCCACAACTCCCAAAATTACGGTCTGCAACTGCAATGCCTCTTCGAGCGTTACGAGCAATCCGAGCATTAGGAACATAATGATTTGGAACAACCATGTGATACCGTCAAAGAAGGTGGTTACGGTGCGTTTATTTACGAGTTTATTGTTTCCGACAATCAGACCTGCGATATAGACTGCCAAGTAGCCGTTACCCTTGATAAGCGAAGTGAACGAGAATGTGAAGAATACACACGCCAACAGTAACACCGAATAGAGCGAGGCGTTATCGATATCTATCTTGTTGATAACCCATACCGAAATGCGACCAAAGAGGTAGCCAATCAGTGCGCCCACAGCCATCTGCACAACGAACATTAAGATAACACCTCCGATACCAATCTCCTCATTGCCTTCGCCTCCGAGCATCTTCACCAAGAGGATTACGAGGATATAAGCCATCGGGTCATTCGAGCCACTCTCCAACTCCAACAATGGTCGCAGATTTTCGCCTAAACCCTGTCGGCGAGTACGCAAAATCGAGAATACCGAAGCCGAGTCGGTAGAGGATATGGTCGAAGCGAGAAGCAACGCCAACGGAAAAGATAACTCAAAACCAATAACAGGTGCAATCAAATAGATGAATCCTCCGAGTAGCAGAGCCGTCATCAATACGCCTGCCGTAGCGAGGGTTATGCCTTCGGAGAGTATCGGTCTGATCTCCGAAAACTTGGTATCCATACCACCCGAAAACAAGATGATGCAGAGCGATATCATACCGATAAACTGCGTCAACTCTGGTGAGTTGAACGAGAGAATATCGTAGCCGAAGAATAGTCCTACTGCCAAGAAGAGCAGGAGTGCCGGTGCGTTGAAACGATATGCCACCTTACCCGCCATCACGGCAACGAATAGAAGTATTGCTCCAATTAGTAGGAAGTGTTCTGCATTTATCATTGTTTGAGCCGAATTTTAGTATAGGTTTAACTTGTTGTTCATCAGCGAGATGCCAATTCGTATTTTGCTGTGTCGCTTGTTGTAGTCGAGCATTGTCTCGCCATAACCGTAGTTGTACTGCACAAAGAGGCAGGGGAGCCAATCTCCTCGTTTTGCCATGCGCCACGATGCCTCGACCTGCACATTGTACTTGGCAAATGTTACGGTCGGATTTACGAGTGCCGTGACCGCCACACGCTCATTACGGGTGTGGAATGTCGCCCACAACTGCATCACGCCACGATAGCGGAAGTAGTGGCTGATGTTATCGCGGTCGTAATAGCCGTACCATGCGCGACCTCCGAAACGCCAATTATCGAATGGCTCGTATAGACACGCCACCGTTGCATAGTTGAATGAACGAGATTGCTCGCCGTTCAAACCATTTGATTCGTGTTCAATACCGAATAGCAATCGCAAGTCATCTCTCGTCTGCCATGCAACCCAAAATCCGGGGTTATATGTATTCTCACGGAAAGGACACGACTCCTGATAGATATCCCAAAGGCTGCGTTGGGTGTAGGTGGCAAAAAAATCTACTTTGCCCTTTATGCTCCATAGTCGCATCGCCACACTCAACTGAAATTTTATATCGGAGGTGTATTGTGATACGGGTTTGTTGGTTGCAAAACCTGTAACCATATAGTTCTGCTTCCACATTCCGATTACGGGGTAACGACTCTTTGGAGTTTGGAGTTGAGAGTTGAGAGTTGAGAGATTTTTCTCTCTCTTGTTGAGCGATAACGAGTCGGTCTGCTTTGCCGATACAGCAAAACATAGCATAATAAACACTATTGCCAAAACTCTTTTCATCTCTCGTATAAATGCTACTGCGGAATAAAGATATAAGTTATCGTTCCTCGTTGTTTTGCAGGGGCGGAGTTGTTGATGTCGAAACGCGAGTTGCGTGCCGACTCTATGGCAGTCTGCTGCATACACTCATCGCCACCACTTTCAACCCATGCCGAAGTGACCTCGCCTCGCTGGTTTACCACTATCGATACAATAACCTCGCCACCGCCCTCGCAACGATAGGCAGGTTTTACGAGGTAACGACTATATCGTACGGGGTTTGTGAGAGAGAAACTTACCGTAACACTTCCCTTGCGTTTGGAGTCTTTGTTCTCCTTATCTCCTTTGCCTTTACTGCGATTTTCACCTATGGCATTTGCCTCGCGCAGACCACGCTCGTATGCCTCGCGGTTTGCCTTCATCTCCTGCTCGGTGGCCTCTGCCGAAGCATTTAAGGCAGAGGTATTTGTACCTTTTTCATCTTCTAAATTTTCGTTTAAGGCATTCTCGTTCGAGGAGAGGTTGCGAATCGAGTTCCAATCGATTTTACTATTGTTTCGCTTCACCTCCTCCAATAGTCGGTCACGCTCCTCTTCGAGCAACTCAACTGCCCCCAAATCTATATACATAGTTTCGTTGGCTTTGCGTGTAGAAGAGCCTATTTTTGCCGAAACAAAGACTATTGACAATACCAAATAGACAATGATGGTTACGCACAATCCTATGCGATTGTCGTATATCCAACCCACGGGATCTTCGTGGCGATTGTCGAAGGGCAGTCGCAATCTTGGCTTGCGTGTATTCGGTTGTTTTTTTGGGGGGATATTGCTGTTCTGCTCCATAGCATGTGTAAAATAATGTTGCAAATTTAACAAATTTGAGAAAATTTTCCTATCTTTGTCAAGATTATACTTGCAGATTGACGAAATTTAGAAGATTATGTCAGTAAAACAGAATACTCTCGGCGCTCCGATGACCTTTTCGGGTAAGGGACTCCACACGGGTAAGCAGGTTACGATGACCGTAAGCCCTGCCCCCGAAAATCACGGAATTGTATTTCGCCGTATCGATATTGAGGGCGCACCCTCTGTTCCAGCTTTGTGCGAGTATGTAATAGACACATCTCGTGGTACGACTATCGGACTTGGTGATGCTCGTGTAAGTACCATCGAACACTTGATGTCGGCACTCTGGACTCTTGGCGTGGACAATGCTCTGATAGATATAAATGCCCCCGAGACTCCAATTCTCGATGGTTCGGCAAAGGCTTATGCCGAGGAGATTTTGCGAGTTGGATTGGTCGAACAGTCGGCAGATCGCAAATATTACGAAGTTACCGAGAAACAAGTATATGCTATTCCCGAAAAGGGTGTGATGCTGGCAATATATCCTAATGAGGAGTTTTCGGCATCGGTACATATCGACTTCAACTCGAAGATTATCGGCAATCAATATGCGACATTCTCACCGGAGGACAACTACTCCGAAAAGATTGCACCAAACCGTACATTTGTATTCTTCCACGAGATTGAGGCGTTGGCTGCCGCAGGTTTGGTAAAAGGTGGCGATGTGGATAATGCCATCGTAATTGTCGAAAATCCTGTAACCGATGAG
The DNA here is from genome assembly GCA_045540675.1 of Alistipes sp. Taxonomy (GTDB): domain Bacteria; phylum Bacteroidota; class Bacteroidia; order Bacteroidales; family Rikenellaceae; genus Alistipes. The sequence continues at coordinate 12,787 of JAZQHQ010000013.1, forward strand.
CAATTGCAGCGACTCTCAACACTCTTCGATAAGAAGGATATTCGTGTTACGGGTGGCTATTTGAACAATCTCGAACTACGCTCACGCAACGAGATGGCGCGTCATAAGTTGCTCGATTTGCTCGGAGATTTTGCTCTGCTCGGTATGCGTATCAAGGGTAGTGTGATGGCAACCCGTCCGGGACACTATGCCAACACCGAGTTTATGAAACAGATTCATAACTCCATACGCCGCGAAGGAGTTAAGCCTCGCTTTAAGTATGACCGAAAGAAGGCTCCATTGTTCGATGTTGTCGATATTCAGAAGATGTTGCCACATCGCTTTCCGTTCCTTTTGGTCGATAGAATCTACCACATGGACGAGCTTTCGATTGCGGGTATCAAGCAGGTGACTATCAATGAGCCATTTTTCCAAGGTCACTTCCCGTCCGAGCCTGTAATGCCCGGAGTGCTTATCGTTGAGGCTATGGCGCAGTGTAGCGGAATCTATGTGTTGAGCAAGGTGGAGAATCCGGAGTTGTATTCTACCTACTTCCTACGCATCGATAATGTTCGTTTCCGCCACAAGATTGTGCCGGGCGACACCATGCAGATTGAGTGTGTATTGGCAGAGCCTCCACGCCGCAATCTTGCCGATGTGGAGTGTAAGGTCTTTGTGGGCGACACCCTCGCTTGCGAAGCGACTATTGTGGCACAAATTATTAAAAACAAGTAAAAGCCGATTTTATAAGGTGCTTTCTGCGTTACGCTTGTGTTCGAAATCCTCATTTACGCTCTGTAAACTGCGGTTTCTCACACTTCGCAAGCCTTGAAATCCCTCTTCTAAAATCAACTTTTAGAGATTGACTGCTTAGAAAAAGTAATTTTTAATTCTTAATTTTTAATTTTGAATTTTAGATATGATTAGTCCTTTGGCTTATGTTCACCCAGACGCAAAGTTGGGCGATAATGTTACGGTAGAGCCATTTGCCTACATTGCAGGCGATGTAGTGATTGGCGATGGTTGTTGGATTGGCCCGGGTGCGGTTATTCACGATGGCGCACGCATCGGTAAGCGTAACAAGATTCACACAGGAGCTTCGATTGCATGCCTTCCGCAGGATTTGAAGTTCGTGGGCGAGAATACCACTGCCGTAATTGGCGATGATAACGATATTCGCGAGTGTGTAACAATCAGTCGTGGTACTGCTTCGCGCGGAACTACGGTTGTGGGTGATGGCAATCTCCTCATGGCGTATGTCCATGTGGCGCACGATGATGTAGTGGGTAGCCACTGCGTAATCGCAAACCGTGTATCGCTTGCCGGCGAGGTTGAGGTTGGCGATTGGGTTGTTATCGGCGGACACTCGGCTGTGCATCAGTGGTGCAAGATTGGCGACCATACAATGATTCAGGGTGGCTCGCTCGTACGACAGAATGTCCCTCCATTTGTTACTATGCGCGAAACAGGAAGTTTTGCAGGTATCAACAAATTGGGATTGCAACGCCGAGGCTTTACAGCCGAGCAGATAGAGGCGATTCACAATACTCATCGTCTTATATTCCAGAGTGACTTAAACTTTACACATGCCTGCAATGAGGTAGAGCAGACTCTACCACAGTCGCCGGAACGAGATTATATCTTGGAGTTTGTGCGCGACTCGTTGGGCGGTCGAGGTGTGATTAAGAAATATGGTAGATAACCTAAAAAACTTACGAAATATGAAAAAGTTTATTATTGCAGCGATGTTGCTTTGCGTAGTGTATACTGCACAGGCAATTAAAATTGTTTATGGACCTTACTTGCAGTCCGTAACTGATACAGAGGCTACTGTCGTTTGGGTTACCGACAAGAAGGCTATGTCGTGGGTGGAGGTTGCTCCGAAAGATGGTACCAACTTCTACAATGTAGAGCGTCCGAAGTTCTACCAGACCTATCTCGGTAAGCGAGTATTCGGCACTGTCCATCAGGTAAAGATTACGGGCTTGGAGCCGGGCAAGAAGTACCACTACTCGGTGTCGTCAAAGGAGGTTTTGGCTACAAAGCGTCACCGCGTATCGTATGGCGATATTGTTACGGCTCGAATTTATGGTCGCAAGTATCCGGGCTTCAATACCCTCGACCCGAACAAGAAGAGCAGCCAATTTATTGTGCTTAACGATATTCACGCCAAGCAGGAGAAGATGGATGCGTTGCTCAACACTTTCGAGAAGGGTAATACCGATATGGTATTCTACAATGGCGATATGGTGAGCCATGTACCAAATGTAGAGATTCTCTTCAATGGTTTTGTAAATGCTTCGATAGAGCGTTTTGCAAAGCAAGTTCCGTTCTATTTGGTGCGTGGAAATCACGAAACTCGCGGTGTATTCGCAACAAGTTTCTTGGACTACTTCCCAACACCTACAAACAAGACCTATTTCACCTTGAAACATGGCGATGTATTCTACATTATTCTTGATGGTGGCGAGGATAAGCCGGATAGTGACCTCGAATACTACGAGACAGCCGCCTACGACCAATTCCGCCGTGAGGAGGCAGAGTGGCTCAAAAAAGTTGTCGAGAGCGAGGAGTGCAAGAGCGCAAAGTATCGCGTAGTGCTTATGCACATGGCTCCTATCGGAGGCAAGAATATGTGGCATGGACCACGCTATTCGGGCGAGTGCTTCCTACCTATATTAAATAAGGCAAACATTACCGTTATGCTTGGTGGTCACACTCACCGCTATTCGTACAATAAGCCGGAGACTACCGGTGCAAACTTCCCAATCTTGGTAAATGCACATAATACCGCTTTGAAGGCGAATATCGATAGCGACTGCATCAAGATTGATGTGATTGATATGTCGGGAGCAGTGAAGCGCACCCATACATTCCGCTAAAAGACGCATAAACGCGCAATTTCTGCGTTAAATTTCAGTAGCCGAGATGCTCACATACGCCAAGTATGCTGCGCTCTCGGCTCTTTATTTGCCTTGAACTTGCATCGTTTCTGCGATTTTTAGTTTGTTTGATGTGATTAAGCGAAAGGTGGTGTTTACATCACTATATTAAAAGCGAGGGAGGTTATCGCATTACCGACAACCTCCCCAAGCCTTAAAGCCTTCACTATCTGCTATTTCTTCATATAGCTTTTAATATAGTGTACTCTAAAGTATAACTAAAAGTCGTAGACTACGAAGTTACAATATCCTCTTATATATGTAGGTCAGATAACCATCGCTATCTGTTTTCCATTCGTCTGATTTGAATGCTGCAACCCTCTCGAATTGGTGGTGTGCATAGTAGTCGTGATTGCACGACGAGTCTGTCCATAGGTACATTGCAGAGTAGCCATTGCTTTTTGCAAGACTTATCAACTCCGTCAGCAACTGCTTGCCGCAACCCGGTATAGCCGAGATAAAGAAT
>JAZQHQ010000014.1:0-14132 GCA_045540675.1 Alistipes sp.
TCCCATACTTCAAGTGAAGGTAACGAACAGAATGACCTTCTTCGAGCATCCTCATATATTTGAGCAATGCTCCGTAATCGTGTTTTTTGCGCATAAAGAAACCCCAAAAGTTTTTTGTCCAAACTTTTGGGGTCACTTCAATGAAAACCCACTCTATTTTATTATTTGATGGCTGTAATTAATCCACCTTGATATCCTTATTTACATTCTTCGAACCTACAAGAGCATAGTAGAGCAAGAATGCAAGACCGGCAACAATTACCCAATAGCTTACGAGGTAGCTGCCTGTCCAGTCAACAACTGCATTCTGCAAGAATGGGAGAATACCACCACCGCAAACGAGAGCCATAAAGATACCCGAAGCCTTCTCGGTGTACTTACCCAAGCCCTCAACTGCGAGATTGAAGATACCGCCCCACATTACCGAAGTGCAAAGACCGCACAATACGAGCAACGCTGCATTTACAGGAACTGCTGCCAAGCCAAAACCAGCTGTACCCTTGAATACAGGAAGACTAACAACGGTCTCCGGCGAGAGGAAGATAGCACCCAAAACAAGGCACAAACCTACTGCCGAAACAGCAGTAAGCATTGACTTTGCCGAAACCTTTGCTCCGAGAGCAGCACCGATAAGACGACCTACGAGCATAAGCAACCAATAAGTTGCGGTAACTGTTCCTGCGATAGCCTCAGCACCCGACTCTACCTGCAAACCGCCATTCTGCAACCACTTCTGCAACACATTAGGAATACCAACCTCAACACCTACATAGATGAAGATTGCAACCGCACCGAGTACAAAGTGACGGAACGACATTGGGCCATACTGCGACTTCTCCTCAACCTTTGCCTCAACAGCCGGATTCTCAGGAATCTTGGTGAAGAGGATAACTACAAATGCCAACGCAAAGATTGCCAATGCGATGTACATCAATGGGAATACTTGGCTAATCTTTGCATCAACGATGCTTGGTACAAACACGCCGGTCAAGAAGATAACGGCTGTACCCATCAACGAGTTGAATGAGCCACCCACCTGAACGAGCTGGTTACCACGGTTACCACCGCCACCGAGCTTATTCAACATAGGGTTAACAACGATATTGAGCATACACATCGAGAAACCTGCTACGAAAGCTCCGAGCAAGTATACACCAAATGCGAGGTTGCCCTCCAAAAGACCTGCGATAGTCTGAATACCAACACCGGTAAAACCAACCAATACAGCAGCCAATGCGGTGAATTTGTAACCCTTCTTCTGCAAGAGGTTACCGGCAGGAATACCCATAACAGCGTATGCAATAAAGTTGCACAACACTCCCAGAGTACCCATCCAGTTCGCTACATGGAACTGATTTTTAAGAATATCGCCCATTGGCGATGCCAAGTTTGTGACGAACGAAATCATACCGAAGAGCAAGATGCACACGATGATTGCCGGCACATTCGAATTTTGTTTTTGTGACATGACTTGAAAAGTTAAAAGTTAATAATTAAAAGTTAAAAGTTATATTTTTTGAAATACAAATTCCCTATCTATCTCTCTCCACGACATACTTGCACAGAGCCAACAACGAATTGCGATACTCCGAGTCCTCGCAAACGGAGAGTACCGACATTGCGCGTTGCAGATATGCTTGCACTGTTTCTCTTGCAAGCTCCACGCCTTTATACTCCTCTACCTTACTCTGAATATATGCTACACTCTCCTCGCTCTCGGCGCAAAGAGATAGGTGTCGCAAAATTTCTGCCTTTTCTTCTGCCGATACACGCTCCAAGACCTCAATCAATGGAAGAGTTATCTTTCGCTCACGCAAATCGTTTGCCGCAGGCTTTCCGGTGTTGTTATTTGGTACAAAGTCGAGAATATCATCCACAATTTGAAACGCCATACCCAACATATTACCAAATGTGCTCATTGCCGCAACCTTCTCGCGCGATGCACCCACCGATATTGCACCCACCGAGCCACAAACCTCAAACAGAGAGGCGGTCTTCTTATATATTATGTCGAGATAATTTTCGCGCGAGGTGTCCAACTTCGATGCGTGGTCGCTCTGAATCAGCTCTCCCTCGCAAAGCGAAGACATTGCACCTATGATGTGCGTGAGAAGGTCGTATTGTCCGCTTTGCAGACCAATATTCATATTGCGAGCGAGGATATAATCGCCAATGATTACGGCATTGCGCGACTGCCAGCGAGCATTTACTGAAGCCTGACCACGGCGCAGATTGGACTCATCAATCACATCATCATGTATAAGTGATGCCACATGAATCATCTCGACCAACATTGCCGCCAACAAGGTTCGTTTGCCGAAGTTACCCGTAGCCGAGGTTGCTCCTGCCGCGAGCATAACGACAATAGGGCGTAACCCCTTGCCTCGTGAGGATAGTACATATTCGAGCATATCGCCTATAAGAGTCCCTTTTGTCTCGCTGAAATTTTTGCGGACAAAAGCGTCAAACTCCTCAATATACCCCTCAATCGGACAGCGAATTTGGTCTAATGTTGTAGTCATAAAAGTCCTATACTCGAACAAAGATAGTGAATTTTCGATAGATTTGCCCCAAAAATGGAAATTTTTTCTAACTTTGAGCGTTATTTAAGTAATTACCATGGAAAAAATCAAAGATATATTACAGAAATCGTTACCCACAATCGTGGCGATATTGCTATTTGGAGTTATCTCTATCGCCGGTTTTGCTCCACAGTTGGAGGGGAGGGTGTTACCTCAGCACGATATTCGCCAATTTGACGGAATGAGTCGTGATATTCGTGAGTGTCGCGCCGATTTTGATGAAGACCCCCAATGGACAGGAGCAATGTTTTCGGGTATGCCGGCATACCAAATCAATATCAAGTATCCGGCACAAATCATTAAGCGCACGGTCGATTGGGTGCAGTCGCTCTTTGCCGCTCCTGCATCGATGGTCTTTTTTGCAATGTTGTCGGCTTTTGTGATGGCTCTGCTGATGGGAATGTCGGCGTGGGTGGGTATTGTTGTCGGTCTGGCTTACGGACTATCCACCTACTTCTTCCTAATTATCGGAGCTGGACACATAACAAAGATGTGGGCTTTGGTCTATGCTCCGGCGATGTTGGGTTCAATCCACTATACACTACGCAAAAATATGTGGGTTGGAGGTGCTTTAACTGCTCTCTTTGCCTCTCTCGAAGCGGGAGCAAATCACCCGCAGATAACATACTACTTTGTTTTGGCTGCCGCAATTCTTTTTATTTCAGAGGCAATTTTCGCAATAAAAAATAGGGTATGCAAAGATTTTGCACAGCGTGCTATTGTGTTGGTTGGAGCAGCAATTTTGGCTCTCGGAGCAAATTTCGCACCACTCTACTACACCATGCAACACACCTCCGATACCACACGCGGAGGAAGTGCGCTTGTCGCCGAAGGAGAGCGCAAAGGATTAGATATTGACTACGCCACAGCATGGAGTTATGGCGTAGGAGAGAGTTGGAATATGCTTATCCCCGACTTTATGGGAGGTGATTCGGGCGCAACCTTCTCTCGCGATGGCGAGGTTGCCGCTGCCCTTGATGAGATAGGCTTGGATAAGCGTATAGCACAGCAACTACCAACCTATTGGGGAGAACAGCCCTACACCGCAGGTCCTACATACCTCGGTGCAGTAGTTATATTCTTGGCTCTTCTGGGGCTTCTTCTCGCCCCGGCACGCGACCGTTGGTGGGTATTGACAGCAACGATACTCGCTCTCTTTATGGCTTGGGGTTACCATACAATGTGGTTTACCAAATTCTGTTTCAACTATCTCCCTCTCTACAATAAGTTCCGCGCCGTATCCACCGCCTTGGTGGTCGTAGAGTGGAGCGCACCACTTTTGGCAGGAGTCGCTTTGTGGCAACTCCGCGAGAGGTGGGAGGATAAAAAATATCTCACTCGCGCTATTGCCGTAGCGGCAGGTGTTACGGCAGGCGTCTGTCTGATTTTCGCTGTTGGAGGCTCTTCGATGTTTGATTTTGGACGCGAGCAGGATGGCGAGATGATGAGTGAGCAGTTCCACTACATGTTGCAAGGAATGGAGGGTGGAAGCGACTATATAGCTCGCGGTATGCACACCGAACTCGGCTATCGCACCGCCGATGCTATGGCTGCCGAACGCGCCTCGATTCTCTCGGCTGATGCGTGGCGTTCATTCGTATATATCCTCTTGGCGGCAGGGCTTCTGCTTGGTGCTGTGCGTATCAATAAAAAATGGCGTATCGCAGCATTGGCATTGCTGGCGGCGTTGGTTGTAGCAGATATTCTGCCCGTAAACCTGCGCTATGTACCATACGAAACCTTTGTAGCGAAACGCAACACCGAGATACTCCCTACCGAGGCCGATAAGCAGATTATGGCGGACAAGGAGCTCGGCTATCGTGTATTCAACCTCACGGTTTCGCCATTTAACGATGCCACAACCTCGATGTTCCACCGTTCAATCGGAGGTTACCACGGAGCAAAGATGGGGCGTTATCAGGATTTGATAGATTACTATCTCACCGATGGCAACGAGGCAGTACTCGATATGCTCAATACAAAGTATCTCATAACTCCAAACGGGGTTGTGGAGCGACCAACAGCAAATGGGGCGGCTTGGTTTGTGCAAAATATAGAGATTGTCAAGAACGCAGAAGAGGAGTTGGCTGCACTCGGCACCACTGACCTTAAAATCACTGCCGTAGCCGAAGCGGGTTCACCTCGACCACAGATTGAAGGTAGCGGAGTGATAGAACTCAAAGAGTATCGCCCAAATCGTCTTGTTTACGAATACACCCTTACGGGGGGCACGGGTGTCGCGATATTTTCCGAAATATACTACAACAAGGGGTGGCAAGCATACCTTGATGGTGAGCCTTGCGACTCGTTCCGTGCCGACTATCTCCTTCGTGCAATGGTTTTGCCGGAGGGTACACACACCGTTGAGTGGCGTTTCCGCGCACCAAATTGGGGTTTGGCAGAGGCTGTAACGCTTATTTGCTCAATTTTGATTATCTTCGCACTTGCAATAACGATTTTTTTCAGATACTATGGCTGCTGCACAGAGAAAAAACATATCGCGTAGAGTACGCTTTTCGTACGCGACATCAACCGTGAGTATGACGCTCGTATTGTTCCTACTCGGAGCAATAGGTTTTATTATGGCTAATCTCTTCACCACTACAAAGCGTATGCGCGAGAGCGTAACGATGATTGTTGAGTTAAAGGATAACCTCTCCGAAGCCGAACGCGACACCGTAGCGGTACGCTTGGCGGAGAGCGATATGGTCGCCTCGTTGAAGTTTGTGTCGAAGGAGGAAAAGTTGGAAGACAAGGAGTTTAAGCGCGTTTTTGCCGTAGATATCAAGGGTATTTTGGGCGAAAATCCTCTTCCCGACTCCTACGATGTAACCCTTTCGGCTCTCTCATCAGATAGAGAGCAACTCGAAAAGTTTGCCGAGGAGGCTCGCAAAATCGAAGGGGTAACATTCGTAACCTATCCGCAGAGTTTTATCGAGGAGATGCACTCCACGCTCGACATTATGCAGTTCATAATGCTGGTATTTGGTGGCGCACTGCTTGTGGTATCGTTTGTTCTGCTAAACAATACTGTGCGCTTGGCGGTATATTCACAACGAGAGTTGATAAACACCTTGAAGGCAGTCGGAGCAACCAAGTGGTTTATAATGCGACCATTCGTTGGTCGCAGTGCCTTGCAGGGTTTTTTGGCAGGAGTCTTGGCAGCCTTACTTCTTGGGGGAGCCCTCTACGCTCTTGACTATATTGTACCAGGGCTTGGCATATTCCCTCGCTGGGAGGTGGCAGGTATCTTTGCAGCAACAATAGTTCTTATAGGCGTAGTTGTTGCAGTAGTATGTACCCTGCCCGTAGTAAATCGTTTTGTAAACATGAAGTCGAACAAAATATACCTGTACTAATATGAAGAAGTGGTTTAATAAAATAGAGGATAAGAACGACAAGGCAATGCCGCTCACAATGCGCAACTATTTGTTGATGCTTGTGGGTGTGATAGTAATAATTTTGGGCTTTGTGCTTATGGCGGGTGGCACGGTTGCTACTCCCGAAGAGTTCTCTTACGACATCTTCTCGTGGCGCAGAATTACTCTCGCACCAATTCTTGTTGTTGTAGGTTTTGCCTTCGAGATTTACGCCATTTTGAAGCGCTTCTAACGCTTTTTCCCCTTTGCCTTTACAATAAGCGTACTCGACACTTCGCGCGAGCCTTCGTGGTCGAAGGTGCGATTGTCACAGGGGTGGCTTACCACACCATACGCCTTGCTCCATAATGTAGATGAGCCTCCACCATCGAGATTCATCGCCTCGACCATTCCGAGCCACTTGCATAGCTTCGCCAGCTCGGCAATCGAAACTCCCACCGCCTGTTCAGGGAAGCGACCATCAACAACCATCAAAAAGACATCGCCCTCGGCATTACAGCCGATAGCACTGCGTGGATGACGCCGCAGGAAGAATGGGTGCTGACGCTTATTTTTGGTCTCCTCCGAATCGAGAATATATCCGTAATCCACCACCGCGCCATCGTCAAGCAACACCGGTCCGCAAGCAATAATATTGTCGCACTTATCGGCGAGTTCGGGGTAGTATGGTCTGTCGTACGAGCGCACTATCTCGATGTGGTTTTTGTGCATAAAGAGCAGACCATTCACGCGCGGAATAGCTGCGGGGTGAGTTCCGGACATTACCTTACCATCGGTCTTTACGAAGGTTGTAGGCTCGCCCTTGCTCACCGCCCAAAAGCAGGCGTTGATTCCGAAATCCGCCTTGTTCTCCTCGCACACCTCACCTACGGTAGTTACCGAGTAGGGTTGAATAGGCTTAATCGTAAACTTCTTGGGCGAGAATTTGACAATGGAGATTGTTTGAGGAACTCCGAAAATCTCTGCCGAAATGGTATACCCCTCCGCATCCTTAAATCGCAAAGGATGACGCTTGGCGTTAGCAAATGCCACCGAGTCGGCATCTTGTGCTATGGTTGCCCCCGCTATGAGCAGGGCAACAAGGAGAATTATTGTGCGCTTCATCGTGAAGTTGGATTTCTACTTTTTCTTACTCTTTACAAGCACGCAACTCGAAACTTTGCGCTCGCCTGCGTGGTCGAACTTCTTGTTGCGACAAGGGTAGTTGATAACGCCATCCTCCTTACCCCACATTGTCGAGGAGCTTCCTCCATCGAGGTTGATAGCATCACGCAATCCGAGCCACTCGCAAATCTCGGTCAACTCGGCGATAGTTACACCTTCGGCATTGCCCTTCGAGCGACCATCCACAACAACGAGATAGACATTTCCCCTCTTGTCCGTACCGATAGCGGTGCGAGGGTGGCGGCGGATGTAGGTGTAGTACGCACCGATATCTTTGCCATGCTTCGCCTCAACCATACTCTTGGTATAGGCTGTGTGATCTACGCTCTTGCCCTCGTCAATAAGTACAGGACCCGAAGCGAGAATATTGTCATACTTTGCTGCATAGGGAGCCTCTTCGCCAGCCTTGCAGTAATCTACAACGACCTTTTTCTTTGCAAGGCAGACAACACCGTCCACGCGCTCTTTCTCGAAGTCGGCAGTTACGGCAAGTTGCTTACCTCCGAGTTTAAGGAAGGTAGAAGGTTGCGCGATTCGCACATCCCAATAGCCTGCATTTACTCCAAAATCGGCATTATGAGCCTTCGAAGTTACGGAGAGGCGTGTGAGTTTTTCGGGTTGAACAATAGAGGTTTGAAGTCGTTTTGGAGAGTATTTTATAACCGATATTGTTTGCATCGAATTGAAGAGATTTACCCTCACTACGGTATAGCCACTTGCCCCTTTGGGAAGTTGCAACGCCTTGCGTGGAGCTGTTACGAGCGCAGTGGAATCGGCATTTTGTGCTACTACTGATATAGCCAATGCCATCAAAGCAAAAACAGAAATAACTCTTTTCATCGTTTTAATTTTTGGTATTAGTACCCACAAAGTTATCTTTTTTGTTGTAAATCACCAAATTTTTCTAACTTTGCGGTAACTATGGCAAAGCAGAATATAAACAAAACAAATGCGGCACGCCTGCTCGACAAGGCAAAAATTTCCTACGAATTGATACCCTACGAGGTCGATGAGAACGACTTAGCGGCAACCCATGTGGCGGAGTCGCTTGGCGAGCCTATTGAGAGGGTGTATAAGACGCTTGTCTTACGAGGTGACCGCAACGGACACTTCGTCTGCGTTATTCAGGGCGATAAGGAGGTCGATTTGAAGTTGGCAGCCAAGGTTTCGGGCAACAAAAAGTGTGACCTTATACCGATGAAAGAGTTGTTGCCGACTACGGGCTATATCCGAGGCGGTTGCACCCCGATTGGTATGAAAAAACCATTTCCTACATTTATTGACGAGTCGTGCTTGAAGTTTGATTACATCTACATCAGTGCCGGTCAGCGAGGTTTGCAGTTGCGTCTATCGCCCACCGATTTGATAGAATATACCCGTGCAAAAACCGAAAAACTAACACTATAACTGTATGAAACGAATCTTAACAACACTCTTTTTGCTCTCTTCGTTGGTGCTTCATGCAGAGGAGCGAATGAATCATGATTGGTTGTTCTGCATTGCTAACGATGCTACGGCGGATTACTCTGCCGAGAAACTCGATTGTAGCGATTGGCAAAAAGTTCGCCTTCCACACACTCCTCGCTATGAGAAGTTCTATTCGTGCGAGCAGTGGCAGGGCATCTGTTGGTATCGCCACACCATTGAGGTTGAGAAGGGGCGCGGAGAGCAGTTTTGGCTCAATATTGAGGGCGCGATGAATGTTGCCGATGTGTGGGTAAATGGCGTTCATTGCGCTCATCACCTTGGCGGTTATCTCCCTATGGCAGTTGATTTAACAAAGCATCTGCATAAGGGCAAAAACTCTATCGCCATACGCCTCGATAATAACGACAATCCGATTACAGGACCTCGACCACTTAAAAGATTGGACTTTCTCTACTATGGCGGACTCTATCGCAATGTGTCGCTTATTCGCAAGGGCGAGGTTGCCATCACCCACCCATGTATCGACACGACACCTGCCGAGGGTGGCGTATTTGTCAGCTACGAGTGGGTATGCAAAAAATCTGCACAGGTGAATATTGGCGTTTCGGTCGAGAATGACGGCAAAAAGGCAAAGAGTATCGTTGTGATAAATCGTCTGCTCGATGGCGAGAAGGTTGTTGCCGAGAGTCGCAACGAGCAGAGACTCGCCGGCAAGAGTCGTACTACCGTAAAGGCAAAGATGGTTGTTAAAAACCCACGCCTTTGGTCGCATCTTTCGCCTACGCTCTACACCTTGCAAACTGTGGTTGAAGTCGAAGGCAAAGAGGTCGATATGGAGAGCCGCAAAATAGGTATCCGTTCTATCGAAATCAAGGATAATGAGTTGTATGTGAATGGCGAAAAGACCTTCCTGCGAGGAGTCAATCGCCACCAATGTCACCCATATATCGGCTATGCCGTGAGCGACAATGCACAGGTGCGAGATGCTGTGCGTATAAAGGAGGCGGGATTTGACTTTGTGCGCCTTTCGCACTATCCGCAATCGACTGCCTTTTTGAAGGCGTGCGACTCGCTCGGAATCTTTGTATTGAACTGCGTGTTTGGCTGGCAGTATTTTAATAAGAAGGAGCCTAAATTCCGTGAGTTTTGTTATCAGCAGACCCGCGAGATGGTACGCCGCGACCGCAACCACCCTTCGATTTTGGCATGGGAGGCTTCGCTCAATGAGACCAAGCAACCAGCCGACTTTATCGCCGAGATGAGCCGGCTCGTACACGAGGAGTATCCTGCTCCATACTGCTACTCGGCAGGTTGGCAGCGAGGTTACGATATCTATGTCGAGTCGCGCCAATTCCGCATCTTCAACAATGTTAAAGACCACGATGTACCACTTATCGTGTCAGAGTATGGAGATTGGGAGTACTATGCCAACGATGGAGGACTAACACAATATGTTCGTGGCTGGCGACAGAAGCCGGAGCTCACCTCTCGCCAACTCCGCGAAGATGGAGAGAAGAGAATGGTACAGATGGTCGAAAATGTAAACACCGCCCATATCGATAACCTCTCCTCGGTAAAGGCGATGGGAGATGGTTTTTGGGTTATGTTCGACTACAATCGTGGCTACACTGCCGAAATTGAGGCTTCGGGCGTTATGAGCCATGACCGCCTTCCAAAATATGCTTACTACTACTATCGCTCGTTGCGACCAGAGGGCGAGCCGATGGTCTATATCGCATCGTATCTTGACGAGAACTCCCCTGCGGAGAAGGCTATAATCTCGAACTGCGAGGTGGTAAAACTTATCTCGAACGGCAAAGAGGTTGCTACGCTCAATTTCGATACGAAGGCTACGCCTATGCGCACCTTCCAAAAGATCGCTCTACCAAATTGTAACAACCTTACTGCCGTAGGTTATCGCAATGGCAAGGAGGTTGCGCGCCATACAGTTCTTGCACCGGAAAAGGTGGAGAAGATTGATGTCGAGTTGAGCGAATGCGGTGTAAAACTCGGCAAGAACGACCAGATTTTTGTCTATGTATATTTGAAGGATAAAAACAATACTACACCCAACTTCACAGGAGGAAATGTCCGCCTTTCGGTGGAGGGTGATGCCGTAATCGAAGGTGAGAAGGTGTCGCCATTCCGTGCAGGCATCGCCTCATTTATCATTCGTACGGGCGACAAAGGTGGGGATATCAAAGTAAAAGCCGAATACGGTACAATGACCGACTCGGCTCAAATATCGTTCTAACACCTACGGAGCGATAATGCTATTTCTCGAATGAGCTCTTCTGCGGGAAGAGTTCTTCGAGAAATTTTTTCATTCGCGGACCATCTTCTTCCTTTGCTCGCTCGGAGTCGTTGGTGCAAATCATTATCGGATTATACTTTTGCAACTTCGCAGGGTAGTTTTTATAGTACATGTGAATACAATGCGAATCGTTGCCGAAGCGATTTGTCAGGAACGCCTTTATGTGGTTGAAAACACCCTCTATATTGTTATATCTGCCAACTTTGCGAAGGATTGCATGTCCCGATGCAATCATATAATAACTTACGAATGAGCGATGCATATCATCATTCGAGCGAAAGCGATGATGCGATGTTGCTCTCCACTCTTCGGAGTGAAGGTTATTCACGCAGTACTCGTAATCGGAGCGCAAATAGGCATCGAAATTGTGATGTGGAGCAAGGTATATCTTCTTGCCGAAATCGTCACGAATAAGGTCCTGCATACGGCGAATCATTCCGTGATAGTTGCCACGCCTCAACGCCTTCTGGCGGTTGAAACGAGCAAGGCGCACTATGGGTGTACCATCATCGAGGAAGAATAGTTGGCGCGTGGTTGGTTTTGTGAACATCGTATCGTCATTGCCCAATATGAAGTGTTCGCTCAATCCGGGAATCTTGTAGATGCAACTCTCGATAGCACTGCTACTGAATACGGGCATCGCCTCCTCAGGCATAATCTCCGTATGGTCGATAATCGTAATTTTTGGATTGCCGGTATCGAGCCACTGTGGGCACTGACCATCAGTTATGATGTATATATGGTTTATCCACGAGGCATACTTCTCAACCGAGCGCAGAGAGTAGCGCAACTCCTCGTTATCGCGCCAGCGAGCCGCACCCACAACCTCTTGCGATTGATTGCCGCTACTGCCCACATATTTGTTGCGCTTTGCCTGCCACACAGGGTCATTGCCATCAACCCACATATACACCAAATCTATCGGAAAAAGCCCCTTCATCCTATTACTCTCCAATCTTTTTGACAAAGGTAGTAAAATTTTCATTTGTCGAAAATAATTTATACTTTTGTCTAACCGAAAATATTATGAAACAACAACCTACCATATCCGTTATAATCCCCGTTTACGGCGTTGAGAAGTATATTGCCTACTTTGCCGATACTCTCTTCTCACAGTCGTATCCGCATCTGCAATTTGTCTTTGTGAATGACGGCACGAAAGATTCGTCAATGGAGATATTGCAGCAAATTATCGAGAAGAAATATTCTCATCTTATCCCTCAAATAGTTGTTGTCAATAAGGAGAATGGCGGACTACCTGCGGCACGCAGAACAGGTTGGGAACACGCCACAGGCGACTATATCTACAATGTGGACCCCGATGATTGGCTTGCAGAGGGTGCTTTGGAGAAGATGGCAAACAAAATCGTTGAAACGGGATGCGATTTGCTCTATTTCGGATTGGTGAAAGTTTATGCCAAGCGCAAAAGTTACAAACACCAACGCACCTACACAGCGGCGGAGCGTGCAAAGTTCGTGAGGGATATCTACAACCACCACGCCATGGGCTCGCTCTGCAACAAATGCTTCAAACGCACACTGTTGGAGGAGTACACCATCTACTCTCCGCAGTTCTCACACGCCGAGGATTGTTTTGTTTCGATACAATTGGCGGGATATGCCACAAACATTGCCTACCTTGACGAGATGCTCTACTGCTACCGCAAGGATAACCCTGCGGCAATGTCGCGCAAGGCTGTTCGCAAGCGCAAACGCGAATATGCACTCAACTTCCTCAATCTCTACGAGAAGTATCGCAATGTAGCACTCGACCAAAACCCCGTAGCGGTGATATTTAACGATATCCTAATGCAGGCAGGCTGGTACTCCACATTCTATCGCTTGAGGCTTTTTGCAGATTTTCCATATCTGGCAGAGGGGGTGCGCAAGGCAAAAATTTGTCGTGGAACTGATGTTCCCATTGTGGCACAACTTATTACCAAGTTTGTAGCGCTTTTCAAATAAGAAAATCGGGGTGTTACCCCGATTTTTCTATCTCTCGTATTTCGATTTTGTCGGAAAACGCTCCTCAAAGGCTTCGAGCAGAGCTGTGCGCAACTTGGCGTATCGCTCTTCGGAGAGTTTCACATCGTTTATGCAGACAAGTTTGCGAGTCGGATTTTTGATAAAATTTATAATTTTATCCATCGCGCTAATACCCACCGAGAAGTGCTTCTTCGAGAGTCGTCTGTTTATCAACCGCCCCTTCAAATAGATATAATCGAGGAAAAGATACTGCGTAACATTTCGCTCCGAGCGTATTCGGGTAATGCGTGCGCGGATTTCATCCTCCACCTTGGCGTAGAGTTCCTCGCACTCGCTCTTGAACATTGGCGTACAAATATGTTGCGGACGGAGGAAAAAGAGGCGCGGTTTCAATCCCAGAGCCTTGCGTGCAAGGTGGTCGGAGTTGCGGCAAATCCTCTTAAACATATCCCATACGAGCAGATGGTGCGACATTCCGAGAAAGCATTTTCCGTCACGGAAAAAGTCTGTTGCCTCGCACTTTTGCAGTGGGAAAAGGTCATCGTTAAAGTAGAGATACTCCTCGTCTAACCCATCAATGCGATGCAGATGCATCTCGATAGGGTTGCTGTTGAAAACAGGGAGATATTCGGACGGGATAATATCTTTGTGAAGTACGATATTTACTACATCGCGGTCTATCCACTCGGGCACTTGGCTTTCGTGCGACACGACAAGATGTACCTTGCGTACGAAGGGCATATTTTCGGCTATTCCGCGAAAGAGATAGCGCAGTGTTCCCCAATCGCGAAAACGCTTTTCCAACACAGGCAGGTTGGTAAACATCTCATAGTCGTTTTGCCAAACCGGATCTAATCCATTTACATATGTGATAACAATATCCACTCTTTGAATGTCTTTTTTCAGACAAATTGCCCCATTACTACTACAAAGGTAGTGTTTTTAATCGTTTTCGCAAATGGAAAAGAAAAAAACTAAAAAGCAACAGCACTCCCATTATCCCAATTTCCCCAATTTCCCCTGCGCCTCGACCACCTTCGGAGTTCGGAAAACAAAAAAGATGGTGCCCACACTTCGGACACCATCTCTTCATAAAAACCTATCTATTTTAGTAGATTACAAAGTCATCTCCTTCGCTTCCGAAACCCGGAAGGAGTGCGCTGTCGCCGTAACCACGCTCGGCTACAACCTCAAATACTTCAACCTCGGGAGCAGTGTAGCTCAAAAAATTCTTTTTCATAATTTCCTGACATTTTTTAATTGTTAAACCACTCCGTT
>JAZQHQ010000015.1:0-2531 GCA_045540675.1 Alistipes sp.
CCAGGTGTTGAATGCAGCCGAGCGATACCATCGTCCCGTCTTCGTTACTACGAACTTAACCGAGGTGCAGATTCTCGACCGCTATGGAGAGCGCACGATGGATCGTCTCGCGCACCTCTGTCGCACCATTCACTTTGAGGGAGAGAGCCTCCGAAAATAACAAGACTATGAAACCTATAACAAGTATTCAGATTGTATCGCTCTGCTACTCCTACACCCACAATCGCTTTGAGTTGGTTGTCCCTCCATCGGAGATAGCACCCGAAGGCTACAAAGTGTTGGCGGTACAGATAGACAGAGCCGATGCCGAGAAGTTTATCTCGCAGATGCACCGCAAATATGTATGGAAACGCAAGACGGGTCGTTATCCGACCTGCTCGATTGTAAAACTTGAGTTGGAACTCTTTGTAAGACTGAAAAATTACAGACGCAAATTGGTATGAGTATGAGTGATGAGAACAAACCATGTAAGGAGTATCGAGTGATATTTCAACTCGGCAATGGCAAGCGCAAGTACGCCACCCACCAAGGCAAGGTGCTCTTGTGGGATGACTACGACCTGCTGGCTTTAAGGCGCAACTTCATAGAGTACGAGCAGTTTGCCTATACAGAGGACTTTGAGCACTTCGCATTCTCCACTGACGAGTTAGCCAGGGCATTCCCGAAGCAGAAGATTATCAGAGTGAAAGGCTTTCGTGCCGAGAGTGCCGATGTACCACTTAATCCCAACATCATAATCTAACCTATGCCGAAGCTGAAGCGAACAACACCTCGTCCCTGGTTGCCACAGCGAAAACCCTTTGATGGTTATCGCCACCGCAACACCGAGTTCTACCAGAGCACATCTTGGCGAAAGCTCCGAGCCTTAAAGATGGAGCAGGAGCCCATGTGCGAGGAGTGTCTCAAAGTGGGTCGTCTGACACCTGCCCAGATGGTTGACCACATCGTGCCGATCAACAAGGGTGGAGCATCACTCGACATTGAGAATCTCCAATCCCTCTGCAACGCCTGCCACGCTCGTAAGAGCGCAAAGGATAAATAGATGTCTAACTAAAAACACAACGCTTATGATGTAAAACGATCGGTGGTGTGCCAGTGGTTCGCAACATACAAATCTTTCCACAAAAGTTTTCTTATCAACGAATCATTAATCAAAAACAACAAATTAGTATGGATGGGATTGATTGGCTGAAAGTCGTGGTACACCACCCACTTTTTTAAGACACGCTATGAGAACAACACTAACACTCAACCAGATAGTCGAGGAGTGGATTGCTGGATGCGACCGCCTGCCATCTACCAAAGCAGATTATAGACGCAAAATTCGTCTTTGGTTTGCGTGGCTTTCGGCTCGTGGCATCAACCCACGAGAGCCTACCAAAGAACACATACTTCAGTTCAAAGAGCAACTACGAAACGAGGGCAAGAGTCAATACACCTATTTGAGCTATGTGACGGTGGTCAAACTCTTCTACCAATACTGCGCCTCGATGCGCTATTGCGACAACATTACGGAGGGAGTAAAGGCGAGTGTTCGCCATCGTGAGCACTACAAACACCCACTGACATCGGAGCAGGCGCAGCGACTTATGAACTCGATAGATACGCAGACCATCATTGGCAAGCGAGATAAGCTCATCATAGCCTTGATGCTACTCAATGGTCTTCGAGCCTGCGAAGTGTGCCGTATCAATATCTGTGATGTGGAGCGCAGGGAGGAGAGAGTATTATTACATCTGCAACGCAAAGGACACCTCGATAAACACGATGTCGTGGCACTCCCCTCCATCACTGCCGCGCTGTATGAGGATTACATCTCGGAGCGCGACTTTCATTCAGATGAGCCACTTATTGTAAACCATTGCAAAGGGCGCAAGAGTGAACGACTACGCACATCAACAATATCGATGATTGTTAAGCAACGCCTGCAAGCCATCGGGATAAACGACCCGAAGATAACAGCGCATTCGTTGCGCCACACCTGTGGAAGTCTGCTCGTAGAGATGGGAACTGACATCGAGATCATCAAAGATTTGTTAGGTCACACCAACTCCTCTACAACGCGTATCTATATCGATATGGCACAGAAGCAACGGTTGCTTAAGGTTAATCCAAGCCAGCATATCGAGGCTCTTTTGAGTAAAAAGTAAGAAAATTATAAACTGCTGATGGTCAGTAAAATGAAGGTATAATTAATTGGAGTGTGAAGGGTTTAATACTCAAAGAGTTCGACTTCGCCCAAAATCGGCTCGAAATCGCTGTAACTCTTTGATAAAAGTTCGGAAAGCACTCGGCATTAACTACACCTCAATTGCGAGTGCTACAGAGAGGGGAAGGGGGTCGAATTCCTTCACACCCTACGAAAACCAATCGCCCCCCAAGTCTTCTGTACGCACATGCAAAATTGGAGAAATTAGGAAACTATGAAAGGACGCAAGAAACTACCAGATAGCATCAAGTCACTGCGTGGTACAGACCAGCCATGCCGCATGACCGATAAGCCTGCGGTGCAGGGCGCAACCGTCATCAAG
>JAZQHQ010000016.1:0-7589 GCA_045540675.1 Alistipes sp.
AGCAACATCAACCGTCAACTCATTGCCCTCCACTCCACCATCGGTCGTCCCAAAAGCGAGGTGTTGGCAGAGCGTCTGCGCGACATCAATCCGGCACTCAATTTGAGGGTTGTAAACGACTACATAAAGGATGAGAAAACCGATCTTCTGCTCGATAGCGAACGCTTTGATTATGTGGTAGATGCGATTGATACTCTATCGCCAAAACTTGCCCTGATAAAGGGCTGTATCGACCGAGGTTACCCCGTTGTGAGTTCGATGGGGGCAGGAGCAAAGTTGGACCCGACAAAGGTGGAAGTTGCCGACATTTCGAAAACGCATCACTGCCCTTTGGCTCATATGTTGCGTAAGCGTCTGCACAAGATTGGCATTCGCAAAGGTTTTAAGGCGGTATTTTCGGCAGAGCCACCCGTTGAAGGGGCGATGGTGCTGTGCGAGGAGCAAAACCACAAGTCGCAGGTCGGCACAGTATCGTATATGCCGGCAACTTTCGGCATCTGCTGTGCATCGGTAGTAATCAGGGACTTAATTGAGAAATAGTATATGGTAAAGATTGCTTTTTTGGACGAATACTCTTTGGGGGATATGGACCTGACTCCTATTAAGGAGTTGGGTGAGTATGTTGGTTATGACCGCACCTCGAAGGAGCAGGTTTTGGAACACTGCAAGGGGGCAGAAGTTGTAATTTGCAATAAGACCGTACTGCGTGCAGAGACGCTGCGTGCGCTACCCGACTTGCGCTTTGTAGCCATTGCCGCTACGGGTATGAATAATGTCGATTTGGATACGGCAGCCGAGTTGGGCATAGGTGTTAAGAATGTTGCAGGTTACTCGACCTATTCGGTAGCGGAGGCGACCATAAATTTTGCCCTTTCACTCTTCAAAAACACCAAATATTTTGACGACTACTTCAAGAATGGAGCATACGCCGCAACCGAGGATATTTTCCACTTCGGTCGCCCTGTTCGACAGTTGCGCGGCTCGAAATGGGGAGTTATCGGCATGGGAGCGATAGGTCGTGAGGTTGCACGACTTGCAACAGCATTTGGCTGTGAGGTGGCATACACCTCCACTTCGGGCGCAGTACGCAAGGAGGAATACCCACAAATGACGCTCGAAGAGTTGCTCGGTTGGGCAGATATCATTTCGATTCACTGTCCTCTCACCCCAACAACGAAGGGTTTGATTGGCGAAAAGGAACTCGCAATAATGAAGCCTACATCGGTGATTATCAATGTTGCACGAGGAGGTATCATTGACGAAGCAGCACTTGCAAAGGCATTGAACGACAAAGTAATAGCAGGAGCAGGACTCGATGTATTCTCCCGTGAACCACTGCACTCTTCACCACTATACGACCTCACAGACAAATACTCTCTTGTCGCATCGCCACACACGGCATGGGCGGCCGATGTCGCCCGTAAGGTCCTGATTGAGCGCATCGCCGAGAACATCAGGGAGTACCTTGAAAAGAGTGGAGAGTTGAGAGTTGAGAGTTGAGAGAGGAGAGAGGAGAGTTAAAATCGGAACATAGTTGACCAACGCCCCCTAAAAACATTTGTATTTCTTGTCAGAAGTCGTGAGATTGTGGCTTATCACAAGAAATTTCAAAATTGGAATTTAGGCAGATGAGAGCAAGGCTGCGAGTAAGCGAGGGCAGAGCGTACTGTCACGCTATGCCGAGCGAGAGCAGACAAAAGCCCACGAAGAGGGATTAAGGAAAAGGAGAAGCCGAGTGCGCAGCATACTAAGGCGTATGTGAGCAACTCGCCTATCGATGTTTAACGCAGCTATCGCTGCTTAAAAACAATTTTTACAACTCATCCGAATAGACTGCTGCCGGTAAATCGTGCTGATTGTATCGTGAAGCCATCGACATTCCGTACGCTCCTGCCGTTTTGAGAGTCAGCAAATCACCTCGCTTGGTAATTGGAAGAGATACATTCTCATCGAAGACATCGGTACTCTCGCAGGCGGTACCCACGATAGTATACTTCCTGCGTTGCTCACTCTCCGAGGTGATATTCTCGATATTGTGATACGAGCCGTATAGAGCAGGGCGAATAAGCTCAGTCATACTTGCATCCACAATCACAAGGCGGCGTCCCGTTGCGGTGGTCTTGTTGAATAGCACCTTGGTAATCAACTCACCACACTCTGCAACGATGGCACGACCAAACTCGAAATGCACTTCTCGCTTGCCTACCTGCAAGTGCTGTTTGATAATCGCAAATACCGATGCAAAGTTCGGAATTGGCTCATTCTCAGGCATATCGTAATTTACGCCAAGACCGCCACCTACATCTACAAACTCCAACTCAAAGCCGAGGTCGGTGAGATTCTTCACGATAACATTCACCTTATTGCACATATTCTCGAATACATGCAACTCGCGGATTTGCGAGCCGATATGAATATGCATACCTACAACATCGATATTTTTCAACCCTTTGATATCCTCCACGCTGTCGAGAATCTCCTCGTACGAGATACCAAACTTCGAGTCTGCCTGACCTGTATCAATGCAGTGGTTGGTCTTCGGGTCGATATCGGGATTGACGCGGAGAGCCACGCTCACCACCTTGCCCATATCGCCTGCAATATCATTTACAACATGCAACTCCTCGATAGACTCGCAGTTGATAGCGAAGATATCCTGCTCGATAGCGTAGCGGATCTCCTTATCTCGCTTACCAACACCTGCATAGACGATAGTTTTTGGATTAAAACCCGCCTCGATGGCACACTTTACCTCGTTACCGCTTGCGCAGTCAATACCCAAACCATGCTCGCGAATAATTTGCAAAAGACGAGGGTCATAGTTCGCTTTGATAGCGTAATGCACCTTGTAACCGTAGCGGTGCGCTACCGACATCAGACTATCGAGAGTCTGGTGCAAGAGGTCTATATCGTATAGATAGAATGGGGTTTCGTATGTTGCCAACTTTGCGGCAACTTGTCTGCTTAACATATAGTAAAAAATTATCTTAATTCAATAAGTATATATGAGTTAGGCTCCATTGCAATTTTCGCCTTCGAATCGACAACCTCGATAGGAGTCTCAGTATGCATCTTGAAACGGTCCAGGACATGTGATGTAGCCTCCTTAATATCGAAATTCTTGAAATCGATATCTACAACCTTCGGTGCAACCTTATTTCCATCATCGGTATAGTAGGTCAAAAGAAGAGCCAAGCGACCATCCTCGCTCTTTGCCGCAGTAGCAAAAACATCTTTCAACTCGCCAACCGAAGTCTTCACCTGTGTACCAAGACGGCGCAACTTTGTCCACGAATAGAGTGCATAGTATGCGTGGCGAGGCTTCGTGGTGTAGAGGTCGAAAAGACCGTTGAATGCCGTTCCCGGGCGTGCATCGTAGTACATCATCATCGTAACGGGCGTATCTTGGAAGGTTTGCATCACAGCAGCAGCATAGGCAGCTCCCTTGTATGAGTTGACAACCTCGATGGTGTGAACAAACTCATCATTCCAATTTGCGAGGTAGTTCCACTCGTTGAAAATCATCTCTGTATTGGAGTATCCATACTTGTCGAGTAAGCCTTTGACAATGTTCGTACGATTAATAGCCTTCTCCAACTTGCCAAAGTAGCAGTGATAGGAGAAAAAGTCCAATGCTACACCCCTCCTCGAGATATAGGCGATGAAACGATCTGCCCACTCCATATTGCTGGCGAGTGCCGGACCTCCGATTTTCAGATGTGGAAAGCACTTGTTAAGATGGTTTGCAGCAACCTCGTAGAAGTGAAAAAACTCCTCTTCCGTACCTGTCCAACAAGCAGATTTCTCCTTCGTATAACCCTCGTAGCGGGTACCATAGTCAGGTTCATTCCAAATCTCCCAATACTCAATATTGTAGTGGAAACCATCGTTCCAACCCTCGTTGTAGTGGCGAATGATATGCTCGCAAATGCGTGCCCACTTCTTAAAGTTTGCAGGCGGATTTACGCCATACTTCTTTGGCCAATGCTCAATAGATTGTCCCAAACGATAAAAAACCTTTGTACCCGAATCGTAAATCTCCTTAATAAGCTTATCGGTGAGGGTAAAGTCGTACGACTTCGGGTCGTTCTCGTCAGCCGAGAAGTCGGGGAATACGCACGAAACATCAACCGTATGGGCCCACTTCCACGCAATTGGGGCATCGTGCAGACGAGCATACGAGAACTCGGCCTGCTTGTATGCCAGAGCGTTACCCCTAATTTGGGTAGAGCCGGCAACTGCGGGACCATTATTTACGGCGTTCATTACCTTTATTTTGCCGATCACTTCGTTTGCATCAACAACCACCTGCGCAGTCGTAACATAAACCGATGCGACACAAAGGATTGTTGCAATTATACTCTTCACGGCTTTCATAAGTTTAAGTTTGTTTTTTACCTATAATATATATTACTTCAATTCAACGAGTGAATGTCCGTCCATTTCAGCAGGCTGTGGAACACCCATCAACGACAACACTGTCGGAGCAACATCTGCCAAAATTCCGTTCTCGACCTTTGCAACACGGTCAGATACAACCACGATAGGTACCGGATTCAATGAGTGAGCTGTATTTGGAGTTCCGTCCTCGTTGATAGCGTTGTCGGCGTTACCGTGGTCGGCAATCAATACCACCTCGTAGCCGTTAGCCTTTGCCGAGGTTACAACCTTCTCCACGCAAGCATCAACCGCCTTTACAGCCTTCTCGATAGCCTCGTAGATACCTGTATGACCAACCATATCGCCATTTGCGAAGTTCAAGCAGATAAAGTCGTACTTCTGCTCGTCAAGTGCGCCAACCAACTTATCGGCAACCTCGTATGCGCTCATCTCAGGCTGCAAGTCGTATGTAGCAACCTTTGGCGAAGCGACCAAGATACGCTCCTCGTTCTCGAACTTCTCCTCACGACCACCGTTGAGGAAGAATGTTACATGGGCATACTTCTCGGTCTCAGCGATACGCAACTGCTTCAAGCCAAGCGATGAAACATACTCACCAATGGTATTTTGAACATTCTCCTTGTCGAACAAGATGTGCAAACCTTGGAACGAAGCATCGTATGGAGTCATACAACAATAGTAGAGAGGCATGGTGTGCATACCCTGTTCAGGCATATCCTGCTGTGTAAGAGCCACAGTAATCTCGCGTGCGCGGTCGTTACGATAGTTGAAGAAGATAACCATATCGTTTGGCTTGATTGTGCCGATAGCGTTACCCTCCGCATCAACCGCTACGATAGGCTTGATAAACTCATCGGTTACACCCTCATCATACGACTTTTGAACAGCAGCGACCATATCGGTAGCCTTCTCACCTACGCCATCAACCAAGCAGTCGTAAGCAATCTTCACACGCTCCCAACGCTTGTCGCGGTCCATTGCATAGTAGCGACCGATAATCGAAGCAATCTTGCCTGTCGATTGTGCCATGTGCGACTCCAACGCCTCAACAAAGCCCTTACCACTCTTCGGGTCGGTATCACGACCGTCCATAAAGCAGTGAACAAAGGTATTTTCAATGCCGTAGTGCTTCGAGATGTCGCACAACTTGAACAAGTGGTCAATCGAAGAGTGAACACCACCATCGGACAACAAGCCCATAAAGTGAACATTCACGCCATTCTGCTTTGCATACTCGAATGCCGCAACAACCTCCTTATTCTCCAAGATAGAGCCACTCTTGCAAGCACGGTTAATCTTCACGAGGTCCTGATATACAACGCGACCTGCGCCAATATTGAGGTGACCTACCTCCGAATTGCCCATCTGTCCCTCAGGCAAACCTACATTCTCGCCATCGGTACGCAACTCTGCGTGCGGATTTGCAGCAGTCAATGCGTTGATAAACTCAGGATTTGTCGAATAAATCGCATCGGACTTGGTATGGTTTCCTATTCCCCAACCGTCCAAAATCATCAATAAAACTTTATTAGCCATATCTGTGTAATTTTTAATTTTGAATTAACCCCTCTTCGAGGGCTTTTCCTCCTTGCGGCTCGGCAAAGTGTGCAAGCACCCTCTGCTCTCGCTCCGCAGCGTCGGTTCTGAATTTTGCATTTTGCATTCTATTTGAGCGCAGCGAGAATCAACGCCTTTGCTTTCTCTATCGCCTCTGCCAAACCGTCAGGGTTCTTACCGCCTGCGGTAGCAAAGAACTTCTGACCGCCACCACCGCCTTGTATAGCCTTGGCTGCCTCGCGAACAACAGCACCTGCATCTACGCCCTTTGCAACGACATCATCGCCGAGCATAATTGTAAGTGTAGCCTTACCGCCCACATTCGAGCCTACTACCATCACAAGGTTAGATTTACGACCACGCAAATTGTAAGCCAAGTTCTTAACAAACTCGGTCTGGCGTGGTAACTCTCGAGCCACCACGAAGTAGCCGTCAGTCTCAGGTGTATTTGCCAAGATACTCTCGGTGAGGGTATTCAACTGCTCCTTCTGCATAGCCTCAACCTCCTTTGCAAGCGCATCGTTATTCTCGACCAATCGCTTGATAGCAGGAACGAGTTGCGAGTTGCCGAGCATCTCCCCAAGCGAAGTTATCAAATCTTGTGCAGTATAAATCATCGCCTCTGCCTTCTCGCCCGTAACAGCCTCTATACGGCGAACACCTGCCGAGATAGCCGACTCCGACACAATCTTGAACATTCCGATATTTCCGGTTGCCGAGGTGTGAGTACCACCACACAACTCTACCGACTCGCCAAAGCGCACCATACGCACTTTGTCGCCATACTTCTCGCCAAAGAGCATCATTGCACCAGCCGCCTGAGCCTCCTCCTGTGTAGCCTCACGATTCTCATCGAGTGGAGAGTTCAAACGAATCTTCGCATTAACCTCGCGCTCCACAGCACGAATCTCCTCATCGGTCATCTTCTGGAAGTGCGAGAAGTCGAAACGCAACGCATCGGGCGACACCATCGAGCCCTTCTGCTCTACATGCGTACCCAACACCTTACGCAATGCTGCGTGAAGAAGGTGGGTTGCGGTGTGGTTGTTTGCCGAACATTGACGCTTTGCGGGGTTCACCACTGCGTGGAACTCCGCCTCCAAGTTCTCAGGCAACTGATTTGCGATGTGGATAATCAAGCCGTTCTCCTTCTCGGTAGCAACAATCTCAATCTTCTCGTTTGCCGACTCGATATAACCCGTATCGCCAACCTGACCTCCCGAATTTCCGTAGAATGGAGTCTTATCGAAGACCATCTGGAAAGAAACCTTATTCTTCGACTGCACCTTACGCACGCGAGCGATGCGAATATCTGCCTCCAAAGTGTCGTAACCTACGAACTCCTCGTTCTTGGCATCTGCGATAAGTTCCTTCCAATCGTCAATATCTTGTGCAGCAGCGTTGCGCGAACGCTCCTTCTGCGCTTGCAACTCCTTCTCAAACTCCTCCAAATCGACCTCTACGCCCTGCTCCTTGGCAATCAACTCGGTCAAGTCGATTGGAAATCCGTAGGTATCGTAGAGCAAGAATGCGTTCTTGCCAGAAATCTTGCCGTTGCACTCCTTGATAACACCCTCCAAGAGGTTGATACCCGTAGCGAGAAGTCGGAGGCCAAGCGGTCTTAGGAAGAC
>JAZQHQ010000017.1:0-14204 GCA_045540675.1 Alistipes sp.
TATGTTTGTATGGCCTATTCCTCGCCACGAGGTTGAAGCTCCTGGCTCACGAGTGGCACAAAATGAGGGTTACTAAAATAGGAGGAGATGATTATGAAGAGAATTTTTAATATACTTTTATCGGTTGCTTTTGTGGCAGGAGTAACCTCCTGTATGGAGCAATATCCAACCTACGAAGGTAAGGAGTATCTGATGTTTGCCGATACACTCTCGATGAATGCCGTATTGGCAGATGGAGAGCCATTTAAGGTGTCGGTTGCATCGACTGTGGCACGCAAATACGACCGAACCTATGCTGTCGAGATTATCGACAATGGCAGTAATGCTATCGAGGGTAAACACTATCGCCTCAAATCGAACACTTTTACTATCCCTGCGGGAGAGTTGGCAACCGATATTGAGGTCTATGGCTTGTACGACAATATCGAGCCTACCGACTCGCTCGGCTTTACCTTGCAGTTGGTTATGCCCGATGAGTTGAAGTGGGAGAGCCTCTATCCGAAATCTAATCGTACGAAGGTTGTGATGTTCAAATCATGCCCATTCGATATCAATGAGTGGGGTGGTACAGAACAAGAACCAAAGTATTGTCTGTTTTCGTCACAGTGGTATATTGAGTTTAATCCGAATGGTAGTTATCAGCGATTGGTGAAGTGCTATAAGCATAAGAATTTGGAGAACACAATCGTTATGAAAGATATGTTCTACGATGGCTACGATGTGACACTGACTTTCAACACGGAAAATCCGTCTGAGCCTATATTGGAGATGGCCTCTGACCAAGTTATCGGAGAGGAGTTCCTAATACTCGGTATCGAGTGGGGCGATGGAAAAATTTTGGTGCAGAGAACTCCGCTTGAAACGGGAATCTCGACATATAACTCTTGCCAAAAGTTTGCAACGCTCTATACACGAATGTATATTAAAGACTTTTCTACACTTGTCGGATATATTGGGGACTTCTACAATATTCTCGAATGGGTGTCGAAAGAGGAGGCAGAAGAGATAATGCGAGAGGGATTATAGAATTCAAAATTCAGAATGCAGAATTCAAAATGCGAAATTAATATAGAAAACCAAGAAGATTATGAAAAAGATATTAGCAATTTTGAGTGGAGTAGCGATGTTGTTTGCATCGTGTACACAGAATGAAACACTGCCAAGACCGGAGTTTCCGGAGGTTGCAGAGCGCAATGTTTTGGCGGGTGGTACATATAGTATAACCTTTACGGCAGATGTGCCATGGAGAGTGTCGCTTCCTGCCGAAGCGCAGCAATATGCCAAATTGTATTATGATGGTTACCTCGATACATCGCACTCGGGACCTGCGGGTGAGAATACCATAAAAATACGCGTTAATCAGGGTGCAGGCAGCTATTTCAGCGATGTGACCTTTAATGTGGAGATTACGATGAATCGTTATACCGAGAATTTGGTGGTTTGCACACTCCCTAAATTAACAAGGAAAGTTGTTGTAACGGGAGGAATCGTAGGCGGCTTTGAAGCAAATTGTAAGTCTGCCTTGTCGAAGGATGAACATCCGGCAGATAGCCCATTTGCAGATGCTCTATATAAATATAAAGTAACCCATATCAAGAGTTGGGACGCCAAGGAGGGTTACTACTATATTATGCACGATGTGGATGTAGATTACAACTATTGCCTTTACGGACGAGATAAGACAACGGGAGAATTTGTGCAGATTGCCGAAGAAGAGAAGTCTTGGTTGTCATATATGGCGTTTGGTCGCGATGGCGAGCAGAAAGTCCGAGTTATGATGGATTACGAAAATGGCGGTGTGCTGACCCAAGATGTTGGCTATGAGGCATATCTGAATGTCGAGGATAGAAACAAGAATGTTATCATTTCGGTTTATTATCTGTTTGACCCGAGAGTGGAGGAGATTATTCCTACATCATTTGGACTCGCCAATGCAGAGTTGGCAGCCGATAAGGGTGTTAAGTTGGAGAGTAACGGAGATAAGAAATACACCCTGACCATTCCATTGGATATCCTCCAAGAGAATAGTGCAGCAGCGGCATTGAAATGGGAGGGCTACACAGAGATTACACCGGGATTCGATAGCGATACATTGGTGCTAAAACACGATGAGGAGAGCGATACCTACATCATAGGCATCGCCACAACGACCAAGATTGTTGATGGTCAGGAGGTTACCGAGCAAATTCCGGTGGAGAACCTTGTGCGTAACAATGTCTTGACGGTATATGCTTTGGCAGAGGAGAATCAGGAGTATGTTATCACCGTAATCCTCGAAGGGGCAAAAGAGAACGAAGTTTTCGAAGAAGAGACAGAGGAGTAGATATAACGAAAATATAATAGAGTAAAATCAATCGTTTGAACAGATGATGAGACTTTCAAAACTTAACATATTCGTGATGGCGGTATCGATATTCTTCGTGCAATCTTGTACGCAGGATAATACTGTCGATTTGCGTGAGAAGGATTACGGATATGTGCAGTTCAAATTGTATAAAGAGGCGTCTTATACGCCAATGCAGAGCAATTCGCGTGCAGATGACGATAATCTTGACTACTTGGCAGATGCTTGCAAGATACAGGTCAATCTCTCCTATAATGGCAATCAGTCCATGGAGATTCGTCAGAGCTTGACACTCTCGGCTGCGGATAAGGAGTCGGCAGAGTTTGGTCTGCGCAGTGGCAAGTTGAAACTTCTTTCGGGTGAATACATCCTCGGTGCGGTAACATTGTTCGATGCACTTGACAATGTGTTGTACGAAAAAGTTCCTGAATTGTCTCCACTCAATTTCCAAGTTGTGGAGGGCGGTCTGACTCAACACGAGATTGCAATTACGGCAACTCCGCGCGGAAAGGTAAAGTTTACCCTTATCAAGGATATGTCGTCATTCCAGCCTGTGTCGCGAGGAAGCATCGAGCGTGAATACACCTTCGATGAGATAAAGTTTGTGGATATCGTATTGAAGAAGGTGATGAATGACGAGACCAACGAGACTATTGGTCGCGAAATTCTGCTCGAAAACCTTCCTGCGAAGTTCTCGCAACACTTTGACGAGGATAATACCCAAAGCAGTAATGAGGGTTGGAAGACCTCATCGATAGTGTGCGATACGCTTCTTTCGCTCGAAGCCGATACCTATCGTGTGATATCTTATACCACCAAGAGCAAGAAGTCGGGTGGCGATTTAGAGTTTAACAACACGCCAGCATTGTCGAAGTTTAAGGTGGAGGACAACCGCACCACCGAGGCAAGGGTTAAGGTTACACTCTATGAATCTGACGAGTATATAAAAGATAACTATGCTCTCTACAAGATATGGAAATCTCTTAATGGCGAGAAATGGTGCTACGATGGTGAGAATTATGCCCGTGGCACAAATTGGAATTTCAACAAAGATGTCGATTTGTGGTGTGAGCAACCGGGAGTGCAGGTACATTCGAATGGTCGTATTGCCCGCCTCGATTTGAGCGGTTTTGGATTTAGCGGAGAGATGTCGCCCGCAATAGGTCAACTTACCGAATTGGTAGAACTATATCTTGGTACGCATAACGATACCAACAATATCTATGACCCTTCGCTCGACCTCTCTCGCCCATTGGCGGAGCGTCAGCGCAACCTCTTTGATGACCAGCGAGCATATCTTCGCTCGATACACCCTGCTATTCAGATGTCGGAGCCTTGCGCTCGCGCATTGATGGAAAAGGGTTTGACTTCTCCGGCGATTGCTCTCTACGAGCAGGGAGGTAAGGAGTCGGATATTATCGACAAGAAGACGGGAAAGCAGACCATTGTCAAGTACGATATGAATCATGGTGTTTTGAAGAATGGCCTTACCAAGTTGCCTGCCGAGATTGGTAAATTGACGAAACTTGAAACTCTAAATATCGCAAACTCTACTATCACGGAGTTGCCTGCCGAGATTGCGCAGTTGGAGTCACTCTCTTCATTGGAGATTTACAACTGTCCGAAGATGACGAAGTTCCCGACAGTGATTGCCGAATTACCGGCGTTGCGCTCGGTGAATATCTCGAACAACAAGCAGTGGTCGAGTGAGGAGATGGATAAGGGCTTTACCGCTTTGGCGCGTGGTAAGTCGCGCAAGACAATCGTAATTCTCTATGCTCGCGAGAACAACCTTTCAAAACTCACGAAGGAGATGTTTGGTGCAGGTGCAACAGAGAATGAGGGAGGCTTGGAGGCTATCGGATTGTTGGATTTGGCATTCAATAAGATTTCGACTGTCGAGGCTCTTGGTAAAGATGTGGCATTTACGCAGTTGTATCTCGATAACAACCAAATCGAGTCTATTCCACACGATGCGGAGGGCTACTTCTGCGGATATGACGATGTCGAAACCTTCTCGGTGAATTACAATAAACTTACAATGATACCTAATATCTTCAATGCCAAGAGTAAGTTTAACATGACCTCGGTAAGTTTTGCTGGTAATCAAATTGGTAATAACGCCGATGGTATAATCTGCGAGGGCGAGAATAATGGTAGTTATAAGGGCATAAATGTCAAGACCTTGACACTCTCGTTGAATCCATTGAAGAGATATCCGAAGGCATTTGCCGACTCGAACTCCATTTTTGAGTATTTGGTTGTCAGTGCTTGTCAGATAGAGGAGATAGAGGAGGGTTGTTTCTCTCACGAGAAGGCTGTAAATCACTTCTCGTTTGACTTCTCGTATAATCGATTGAAGAAGTTGCCAAAGGATTTTCATGCCGGCAATATGCCATATCTCTATGGTGTGGATTTGTCGTTCAATCGATTCGAGGATTTCCCATTCAATCCGCTTGATGCCGAGGGATTGACTGTGTTGGCGGTGCGTAGTCAGCGCAATGAAAAGGGAGAGCGTTGTTTGCGAGAGTGGCCTCAGGGCATCTATCAACATAAGGGCTTGCGAGGTCTGTACCTCGGCTCGAACGATTTCCGAAAGATAGATGACACAATCTCAACATTGTGTTACTTGCTCGATATCAGTGATAACCCTAATATCATCTTCGATGCGAAAGATATCTGCTATGCTTGGCAGCAGGGGGCATATATTCTCTACTATGACAAGACGCAGAAGATTTTGAATTGTGATGCAATGTTGGACTAAACGCGGAGGAGAGATGACTATGAAGATTAGATATAATATATATGTTTTGGCGATGGCATTGTTTGTTGCTGTCGGCTGTATGAATGATAAGGTGGTTGATTTCAAGTCGGACCGCCGGACTATCGAGGTGGGAGCCTCGGGAGGTGTCGAGAAGGTACGCATCTCGTCTAATGACGAGTGGGTGGCATCGGTAGGTTTCCAACAAGAGGGTGACGAGAACGAAGGTGCTCCAAACCCTTGGATTACGGTGTCGCCTGCAAATGGTCGAGGCTCGGTGACTTGCGACTTTATCATCGACTCGGCGTTGAAGACAAAACCTCGTCAAGCGATAGTTAAGATACACAATATCGCAACCAATGAGGAGCAGCGTATTACGGTAAAGCAGGAGGGTTATACCTACAACTTGGAGGTTGATACGGAGAGTGTCGAGGTGAAGAAATTTGCCGAGTATGGTAAGCGATACTTCGATGTATCGGTAAAGACCAACTTCGATTTCGAAGTAGAGATTCCGAGAGAGCAACAATTTTGGATCTCGCGTGAACCTGCATCTAATTTGAGCGAAGCCTATCAACTCAATCTCAACAGAGGTGTTCGTCCTCGCGAGGTGAAGGTGCGTTTTAATTGGAAGATAAATAATTCGGATAAAGTTCGTTTAGCCGATATCAATTTTGTGCCGAAGGCAAACATTGAGGCGCAGTGCGATAAGTTGAGCGTTTCGCAAGAGGCAGCCGAGAAGATAATTCCCGATACTCGTGCGGGCGATTCGTTGTCATTGTTGAACATTGCAGCTACAATGCAGTGTTGGACACAATACGACACATCTACCACGATGGACACTTGGAATGGTGTTACTTTGTGGGAGAAGCGCATGGAGGGTTGCCGACCTGAATGGGTTGGTCGCGTAAAGAGGGTAGAGATATTCCTTTGCAACTCTTTCGAGGGATTGCCATACGAGATTAGATACCTGACAGCGGCAGAGGAGATATATATCTTCTCGAATGAGAATTCGATGTTAAAGAGTATAAATCTCGGAGAAGATATTCTGGCACTTACAAATTTGAAGCGATTGACTGTTGGTGCATTCGGATTGACGGAGTTGCCGGAGAATTTCTATTTTGAGAATTTGGAGTATCTTGATCTTGGCTCGAACAACTTCCAACGAGTGCCGGAACAGATAAATCCGCATAATCTACCAAAATTGCGAGCTTTGGTTCTGAATGCGCAGCAGCGTCATGCTGTATCGGATTTGAGCAATACGGTGCATGATATGGAGAAGATTGGCGGTCTGATTGCGGAGGAGAAGTTCCCGGAGCGTCTGCTCACTTGGGGTTTGGATACTTTGGTGTTGAGTGTGAATTACTTGCATGGCGAGTTACCTTCATTCGAGGGACGAGATGATATCCCTACTTGGAGTGAGGCAGAGGTTATAGCAGCCGATACTCTACCTCGTGAGTTGATAGGAACACCGAAGATTATGCCTACGACCAAGACCTTCCGTATCAATCACAATAGATTGTCGGGCGAGGCTCCAAAGTGGTTGTTGATGCACCCTGCACTCGATTGGTGGATGCCATTCAGCTTGGTATTCCCACAGGAGGGACGCGATGCACAAGGTACGAGAGCAGGCTTTACCAATGAGCCACCAAGTCTTGTAGATTACTACAAAAATTGGTATCCGAACAAGAAGCTGGCAAACTCTATCGAGGAGGAGTATCCCGAGGACGATAGCACAATACTAACGAAATAAAGAGATAAGAAGATGAAATATAGTGTAATAGTAACATTTTTATCGTGCATTGTGTTGGCACTCTCCTCTTGCGTGAATGAGGAGAACCTGCCCGTGACACAAACCCCTTCGCAAGGCGAAGCATATACAGCGGGCGAGATATTCGTGAAATTTACGCCTGAGGTTGCTGCTATGCTTGAAGAGTCGGGAGTAGTACGCTCAAATGTGACACGAAGTGGTGTCGGCAGCGTAGATGAATTACTCGATATAGTTAAGGGATTTGAGATTTCGCGAGTATTTCCTATCGACCCTCGTCACGAGGAGCGCACCGTGCGTGATGGCTTGAATTGCTGGTATATTGTGCGTTATAGTGGCGATTATACGGTTGAGGAGGTATCGCGCCGCTTCTCGCAGTTGGGCGAGGTACAGAAGGTAGATATAAATCGCTCTATCAAGCGTGCCAATACCCGCAAGGCTATTCCGCTGACCGAGAAGGCGTACAAGAGAATGCAGGGCGCAACTCGTGCTTTGCAAGGGAGTTTCTCCGATGAGTTGTATGCGCGACAGTGGAACATCGAGAATGACGGCACAATGGCGGAATTGAAAGGAAAGACGAAGGCTGGTGCCGATGTTCAGGTTGTCGAGGCGTGGCAGAAATCTACGGGCGATAAGTCGGTTATAGTGGCTGTCCTTGACGAGGGAATCTATATCGAACACCCCGATTTGAAGGCTAACATCTGGAACAATGCAGATGAGGGTGACAATATCTTTGTCGATAAAGATAACAACGGCTATGAGGGCGACAAGCACGGCTATAACTTTGTCTATGATACGGGAAAAATCACTTGGAGCGATTACTACGATTCAGGACACGGCACTCATGTCGCAGGAACTATTGCTGCGGAGAATAACAACACGATTGGTGTAAGTTCGATAGCAGGAGGCGATGGAACGCCTAATAGTGGTGTAAAGATTATGGTGTGCCAGATATTCTCGGGAAATATCTCTACGGGTTTGCTCAATGTGGTACGCGCAATGAAGTATGCAGCCGACAACGGAGCAGTGGTATTGCAGTGTAGCTGGGGCTATGTTTCGGGTGCAGTACATGAGTACGAGTGGGGCGAAGCCGGATATGCCTCGGAGGAGGAGTGGATTGCAGGGTCGCCAATCGAGAAGGAGGCTCTCGACTACTTTATCAACAATGCAGGCTCTCCAAATGGCGTTATCGAGGGCGGTATTGCAGTCTTTGCCGCAGGTAATGAGTGTGCTCCAATGGCGGGATTTCCGGGTGCTGCGGAGTATTGTATATCGGTTGCTGCAACTGCGGCAGACTTTACACCTGCTACCTACACCAACTATGGTCCGGGAACAACTATCTCGGCACCGGGTGGCGACCAAGATTACTATTATGACTATGTTGATCCGGATACGGGTAAGATAGGAGAGGTAGGTTGTATACTTTCGACTCTCCCATATCATATCAGCGAGACGGGATATGGATATTTCGAGGGAACATCTATGGCGTGTCCTCATGTGTCGGGAGTTGTAGCGTTGGGATTGTCGTATGCTACAAAGTTGCGCAAGCACTTTAAGGCAGAGGAGTTCCGCAAGTTGGTTGTTGAGTCGGTAGAGCCAATCGACCAATATATGGTGGATTACAAGTTCTATAATCGTTATGTTGCCGATATGGGGGCATTGCAGCCTATGCAGATGGAACTTGCTCCGTTCCGTGGACAAATGGGTTCGGGACAGATTAGTGCAAAGAGGTTGTTGCAGGCTATCGATGGCAATGGCACGGCGATGCACTTTCCGAATGTGGCAATTAAGGTTGGCAATAAGGTGACTGTTGATGCAGCGAGATACTTTGTCGGAGGCGAGAATATGACCTACGAGGTAACAATTGCAGATACTTCGGTTGTAACATGCGAAGTAGAGGGAACGAAGGTAGTGTTTGCAGGATTGAAGAGCGGAACGACAACCGCCTCTATCAAGGCAAGCAATAATGAAACACATGCGTTCAATATAACGGTGCGTAAGTCTGACGGCTGGCTATAAAAAACGGAAAGCAGAAAACGGAACCGACGCTGCGGAGCGAGAGCAGAAGGCAAACTTGTTTGCACTATGCCGAGCCGCGAGGAGGAAAAGCCCACAAAGTGGGGTTAAAGCTGGAAACTGACAATAGTCAAATGTGTAGAGTTGCGATATATGCGGTTTTGCTCTGTGCCGTGCAGATGTTGTCTGCGCAGATACGCATTATTCCGCAGGAGCGCATTCTCGAAGCTGCAAATCCAAGGAGCGTGAGCTCTTCGCTACGCTTCTCTTCGGAGGTGGTCGATTTCGGTACAATAGACGAGATGTCGGGCGTGTGGCAAGGCGTTGTAGATGTCGTGAATACGGGCAACGATACTATCGCTATAACGCAGGTAAAGAGTACTTGTAGTTGCTTGCAGATAGGTATTCCTAAGCGAGTACTCGCACCAAAAGAGTCCGTAAAGGCAACTTTGAAATACTATCCTCGTGGTCACGCAGGTCGAATTACACAGCGGGTGCTGCTCTATTCGAATGTTTCAGCAGAGTATCCGTCAGCGATAATGCAACTTCGAGGAGTAGTTACCGCCTCGGCAGATAGGAGTGATGACTATCCCTACACGCGCGGAACGCTCCGATTGCGACAAGAGGAGGTGCGTTTTGATGTTGCAGGGCGACAGGTACAACGCATAGCCTGTATGAATGGAGGCTCGACAAAGCTGCGTTTGGCAGTTGATACACTGCTTACATCGCGAGGTGTGAGGGTGCGATTTGAACCTTCGACACTTGCTCCGAAGCAGGAGGGCGATATCGTTGTAGAGTATGAGCCGCAACAGGTTATAAAGGGCGAAAAGCCTTTGAAAATATACCTAAAACTACCGGATATAGCACCGCGCCACAGTGTTATTGGGGTGCAGATTTATGATAAAGAGTGATGAAAAATATTTGAAAATATGAAAAAAATAGTTAAATTTGCAATGGTGTTGTTTGTCGTATTTGGGGTGATTGCTTGCTCCGAAAATGACAATTTTGGTAACGAATACCTTGATGTCTCTTTCAATAACATCTCCGGAGATTGGAAGATGGAGAGTTATGAGAGTGGCATAACCCTGCCGGAGGGGGGTTATTATTACATAACTTTCAATCGCAAGGACAGGAGATTTGTGAGCTATGACAATACCGATAGCATGGGAGCCGAAAAGCTTACGGGCAGATATGATATCGTTGTTAATGAGGCGGCTGTTATCTCCGGAATGTATGACCATAGAGGAGATTGGGAGCATCGTTTTTATGTTCGCAACTTGACCAAAGAGCGTATGGTGTGGGTTGCGGTAGATGATGAGAGTATCGTGCGAGTTTATGTACGAACAGAGTTGCCGGAGTGGCTACCAAAGGACTCGACAGAGGAGTAGAAAGATAACCATAGATACGAGCAAAAATAGAATATTACAACTAAATAAATAAACTACTATGAAAAAACTATTTGTCATTTGTTTGGCTCTCTGTACTGCATTTGCTGCACAGGCGACAGAGTTCCTCTATGGACCTTATGTACAGGCTATAACCGAGGATTCGGCTTATGTTGTATGGGTTACCGATAAGGCAACCTATGGTTGGGTAGAGGTTAAGGGCGAGGGCGAGAAGAAGCCTGTGACCTATATTGAAAGCGAACTCGGTTTGCGCCATAACCGCCGTATTCATCGTGTTCCGCTTAAAGGGTTGAAGGCAGGAACGCTCTATGAGTATAAAATCTTCTCACAACAAGAGGAGAAGGGAGATAAGTTATCGAAGCCTATCTCGTTGGAAAAGAATACTCATGGCAACAAATTCTCCTTCCGTACTAACGACCGCAACAAAGAGGAGATATCGTTTATGATAACTGCCGATACTCACTATAATCCAGACCTTTTCAGTGAGCTTTACACTTTGGATCGCATCAAGGATAAGGATTTTGTAATGTTCGATGGCGATATGGTAACGACTTTCTCGAGCGAGAAGAGCCACTTCGACAGACTTTTCAATAAGATTCAGGAGACTTTCGAGCACTACAATACTCAGTTCTACTTCGTTCGTGGAAACCACGATGCTCGTGGAAATCACGCACGCTATTTCTTGGATTACTACCCAACTTGGACAAATATGCCATACTTTGCATTCCGCCATGGTCCTGTATTCGTTCTTGCAATCGATGGTGGCGAGGATAAGCCGGATAGCGATATCGAGTACTATGGTACTGCGGCATTTGATCTCTATCGTGCAGAGCAAGGCAAGTGGTTGGAGAAGGTGTTGGAGAGCGAGGAGTGCAAAACTGCGACATATCGAATTATCGTTTCGCACATTCCGCTTACTGAAAATTCGTGGCATGGTGGTCGTCACGCATGGCAACATCTTTCTCAGCGTTGCGAGGACAAGGGCTTCAATATCATGATTTCGGGACACCTCCATAAGCACAGATTCTATAAGGAGGGTACGCACAATCGTACATTCCCAACCCTTGTGATTGGAGCAGACAAATATGTCGATGCTGTGGCAAACAAAGAGGCTCTTACTCTCAACTTAATGAATAAGGACGGCTCGTTGTTTAAGACATATACTTATAAGAGCACCGACAAATAGAGTTGTGAAAACCGACAAGTTTTGAGGGGACGATACACAGTATCGCCCCCTATTTTTATCCTTTTCGGAGCGTATAATTTCCTCTTATGGGGGTTTCTGTTTTAGTAAATCGCCTGTTCGTTGAAAAAATTTTTCTGTGAAATTCTGAAAATATATATTTGCAGTCGATTAATTGGAGATGTATCCATACGATTGGGTTAGGAAAAACAATTTTACAAACGATAAACAATTATGATTTTCAACTTAACAGAGAGAGAGTACATCGCCCCATCTTTTGATGTGGTGGATGTGGCTTGCGAAGCGGGATATCGTGCTTCGAGTGAAGATTTGACATTCGTTGATGGTGTCGATGATGGTTGGTATGGTCTTTAATTAACAAATGCTAAAAGGAGGAAAAATTATGAAAAAGTTATTTGTTTCGATTTTGGCTCTCGCGGCATTTGCTGCTTGTCAGAGCGATTTTGATGATGTGACAACAAACACCCCGGGATTTGGCGAGGATGTGCTTCCGGAGGGAATGATTCGCACCTATGCCGAGGTAGGCGTTAGTGAGGAGAGTACTAAGGCAACCTATACAGGTACAAAGGCTACTTGGGAGGCTGGCGACCATATTGCACTCTTGCAGGAGAGTGCCAACCTTGACGCGGCTTTCACAAAGGTAAACAATGTGCCTATCAAGAGTGGTGTAGGTACTAATAGCGCAACTTTCAGTGGCGATATCACCGTTTTGACCGAGTCGCCTCGTATCTACCATATTGCTTACCCTGCATCGGCGGTGTCGTTCTCGACTTCGAGCTCAATGGCATTGGATGGAAGTGTTAGCTACTATGAAAGTAATAATTTGTGGGGCTATTATACTGCCACTGGAACATACACTTATACCTATAATTCTACTTTGAATATTACCGTTCCTACAACTCAAAGCGGTAAATGGGAGCCATATATGTATGCTTCGACCTCGGAGGCTGTTACTTCTGATGCTATCGGCTCTATGTCACTTACAACTTTGACCGGTGCTATTGCAATTCGTGCTTTCGAGGCTGATGGTGTAACTCCAAAGCAGTTGAAGCAGATTAAAATCACTTCGAGCAACGCAGCTATTGCTGGTGCATTTACAGGTACTGCAACAAGTACTGGTTCTACAGGTTCTATCACCGGCGCGAAAAGTAAGGATGGTTCAACCGTTGCTAGTACTTCTTCATTAAAGGCGGAGGCTCTTGCAAATCTTGAATCATTGGCGAAGACAGTAGTGCCTACCTCTACCTCGGTTACCAAGGCTTTGTCGCTTTCGTTTGCAGGTAGCGGCAAGAGTATCACTGCAACAAATCTCGATGCTATCGCAAGCGAGGCTGATGGCAACTATACCTACTATATCAATGTTGCCCCTGCAACTCTCGCAGCAGGTACCTTGACTATCGAGGCTACCGATGTCGATGGCTCGACCTTGAAGCGTGTAGTTGATAAGGAGGTAGTTATCGCAGCAAGCCACCGTGCTGGTTTTACCCTCACTTGGGAGGATGCAACTTTGAAGGGTGCAACCATCGAGACCTGGTACCACAATTGGAATACCGGTTCGCAGTTCGGCGTATTGGAGGGTAGTACAATTTATGTTGATAATGTAAGCGTTGATGGTAATATCTCGGCTGATCAGGTTTTGGCTATCGGTGTTCGTATCAATGGTGTTTTCCACGAGGCTTCGCAGCAGAGTGAAGTATTGTCGATCTCGCCAATCAAAATCTCGGGCTTGTCGAGTGGCGTTTATAAGGTGCAGCCGGTTGCAAAGGTATCGCTTAATGGCGAGGAGAAGTGGTTGGAGTGCGCCGAGGTTGAGAAGACCGTTACTTCGATTCCGAAGGTTATTGACTACTCGGTTCGCACATCCTATTCGAGCAATGGTGATGTTGCAAAGACCAACGATATCGCCGGCAATATTATGAGGGTTAAGGCTAATATCTCTGACTCGTATGTAGCCAACAATCTCGTAAGTGGCAAGACATACACTATCTGCTACGGCAACAACACCGCTACGCAGACCCTCGGCTCGGAGTGGACAACCACACTTGCGCACGGTGCTTGGGGACAATATGTATGTTATGTCAAAATTTTGCTCGGAAATGGCTATGTAGTTGAGTCGCAGAAATTCACTACTCACGTAACGGGTATTCCATACTCTTACGACTTCTATCAGGGTGGTGCAAATTTGGGCCGTATTGATGGCGATGGTTGGAAGCGTAACGGCACAAATGGTTTGGACCACGGCAACCA
Source organism: Alistipes sp. (assembly GCA_045540675.1). Classification (GTDB taxonomy): domain Bacteria; phylum Bacteroidota; class Bacteroidia; order Bacteroidales; family Rikenellaceae; genus Alistipes. Next base: position 13,744 of record JAZQHQ010000017.1, read on the forward strand.
GTTCTACATTGCTCAGAATACAAGCAAGCTCGGTTTTGTGGTGTCGCCAAAGTTCCACATTCCAGCAAATATTAGCACAACTACAACCCTCAAACATAGAGCGTATGACACGGCGGCAGGCGGCGGTTCGTGCAAGGCGTATGTTGGTGCAACCTCTAATCAGACAACAAAGGTTCAGACTGCCACATATAGCATTGGTATTTCGATTAATACTGGTACCGGTGGAATGAATACTCATAAGGGAGATGATAAGGATGTTGTTCTAACAACAAGCAACCCTTATATTTGTATTAGTTCAAGCGGAATTAAGACCAATGTCGGAGTATATAAGCGACACTATCTCCACGCTGCAACAATTGAGTATCGCTAAATAATACTGATATCGATACAAAAACCAGCCCTGCCTCGGAAAAAGGAGGGGGGGGTTTGTGTTGTGGGAGTGAACAGACCTTATTATTTAT
>JAZQHQ010000018.1:0-16392 GCA_045540675.1 Alistipes sp.
CTCGCCATACATCACCTCGTACCACTTCCAATCTATCACAGGACCACCTGCAACGCCCACCTTGAACACCTCGGGGTAGTGCGTCATCAGCGAGATAGTCATAAATCCGCCATACGACCAACCGTGAACGCCTACACGCTCCCTATCTGCCCATTTGTGCGACAAAAGCCACTGCAAGCCTGCCATCTGGTCCTCCATCTCTGCCTTGCCGCATTGGCGATGTATCGTTTTTTCATACTCTGCACCTTGGTTGAGCGTACCACGATTATCCATCACAAAAACGACATAACCGCGCTGTGCCATATACATCTCCCAACGGCGTAACTGTGCTTGGAAGGAGTTTGTCACCATCTGCGAGTGAGGGCCGCCATAGACATAGAGTATCACAGGGTACTTTTTATTTTCGTCAAAGTCCAAAGGTTTGATAAGGCGGTAGTGGTTGTCATATTTTCCACATGCCGACTTTACCGAGCCGAGCTCGATGGTCGAGTAGTTGTAATCTTTTGAAGGGTTCTCGGCACGGAACACCTCGCGATAAATCTTGCCATCGGTTGAGCCTACTGCTACAACGCGAGGGACATTCAACGATGAGTAGTTGTCCGAGAAGTATTTGCCATCGGGCGAAATGGTGCAGTTGTGCCAACCCTCGCCACGAGTGAGTCGGCGTACCTTGCCATTGCGCAATGAAATGCTGAAAAGGTGTTGCTCTACGGGCGAAACCTCCGAAGAGTAGTAGAATACCGACTTGTCGTTGTGCGCCACATACTCAACATCGGCATCAACCTTCGTCAGTCGCTCGATAGTGCCCTTCGAGAGGGTTATAATGTACAAATTCTTGAATCCGTCACGATTATCCGTAGTGTAGATAAATCGGTCGTTGTCAATAAAGTGAATAGGATTCTGCGGCTCAACCCAACGCTCGTTTTTCTCGGTTAAAATCGTGGCGATAAACTCTCCTGTCAGGGCGTTATAGGCGTTGAGGTGCATCTCCTTCTGCGCACGATTCAACACCTGCACATATATTGTTTTCGAGTCGGGCGACCATGAAAGGTTTGTTATATATCGTTCCTCGTTAAAGTCGGTAACGGCAAGGTATATAGTGCGATTTTGAGCCACATTATATACACCCACCGACACACGCTCCGAAGCCATGCCGTTCATCGGGTACTTAATCTCGACCAACGAGCCGGTGCGAGAGGTTATATCCAGCAAAGGGAAAGTCGTAACCTTCGACTCGTCTTTTTGGTAAAACGCCACCAACGAGTTGTCGGGCGATGGAAACAGACCGCCATCAATGCCAAATTCGTGGCGTGAAACAGCCTGACCACAGACGATATTCTTATCGTCAAAGTCGGTGACTTTATAAACTTTGCCCTCGGCATCGTGCCATACCACATTATTATCCTTTACGCTTGCACGATTGCGGAATGGGTTTGGCATTCCGATAAGGATTGGCTTGCGCGACAGCAATTTTCCGGTGCGAATATCATACTGCTCAATCTCCTTGCCGTTGGCGTGTTCGTATATTGCAGGGTTATCCTTGCTGAAACGGATTTCGTAGTTCTGCGGCACGAGGTTGCGATTGAGAACAGCATCCTCCATTGAGAGCAACTTGCGCTCCTCTCCAAACGCTACACCTCCAATCAAAAGGAGGGTAAATATAAGTAATCTTTTCACTATATCGACAAAATCTTTACGAGTTCTATATTCTCTTTATTTACCTGCTTTGTGCGACCGAGTGCCTTCGAGAATGGCACATATACCATCTCCATATCACGAATACCGACCATCACATTGCGCTGACCATCTTTCAGAGCCGATATCGCCGCCGCACCAAGGCGTGAGGCGAGTATTCGGTCGGCTGCCGTAGGCGAGCCACCTCGTTGCAGGTGTCCGAGAATTGTTACTCGGGCATCATACTGCGGAAACTCCCTCTTTACACGCTCTGCCAAGCCCATTGCTCCTCCCGTTGCAGGATTCTCGGCAACGAGTACGATAGCCGAGTTTTTGCTCTTGCGGAATCCGTTGTCGATGAGGTTTTTCAGCTGGTCGGTCTCGGTCTCCATCTCGGGGATAATTGCCGCCTCGGCTCCCGAAGCGAGTGCGCCATTGAGGGCGAGGTATCCGGCAGTGTTGCCCATAACCTCCATAAAGAACAATCTCTCATGCGAGGTCGCCGTATCGCGTAACTTATCGACAGCCTCCATGATGGTATTGAGTGCGGTGTCGTAACCGATTGTTGAGTCTGTACCCGAGAGGTCGTTGTCGATAGTGCCCGGCAATGCCACAATCGGCACATCAAATTCGTTAGCGAAGTTCTGCGCACCCGTAATTGTGCCATCGCCACCAATTACCACCAAGGCGTCAATCTCTGCCTTGCGCATATTCTCGTATGCCTGCTTGCGACCTTCGTACTCACGGAACTCTGGACAGCGGGCTGTTTTGAGAATTGTTCCTCCCTTTTGTATGATGTTGCTGACGCTCGAAGAGGTGAAATCGACAATCTCTCCCGTAATTAGACCTTTGTAGCCACGCATAATACCCTTAACCTTCAAACCATTGTATATTGCGGTGCGGGTTACGGCACGAATTGCGGCATTCATTCCGGGCGCATCGCCACCCGATGTCAGAACGCCAATACATTTTATTGCTCCCATAGAAATCTGCAATTTTTTGAAAATAACCTCCAAAGATAGTAATAATAAAATAAAAAACCACCTCTTCGAGGTGGTCTTCTATCGAAAAATGCTTATGGCTGTCTAATTATCGATAGATTTTGCGTTGTTATCGTTCAAGAGTTGTTGGATTAGAGCCTTCTCCTCGTCATCTAACTCTTCGTTGAGCTCCTCCATAATCTTGCGGGATAGGTTGTTCTTGTCATCTCCTTTTTTCATTATGCGCTCCACCTCGCTATCCGAAGAGAACGAAACAAACGAACGCTCTTCGGCATAGTCGATACCTGCAAAGATTGTTCCTATAAGGACAAGTAACCACGCCACAATTGTTACGAGAAACACCCACCAACGAGGCTTTTTGTTTATCAGCAGGGAGACAAATAGGTAGCCGATATAGATTGCAGGGACCAGGATTAACAGTAACGCAAAAGCCATCAATGGTACACCAACCTCATTTGCAGCATCAATCACTCCTGCGAAGTTGCCTATATCGACTATAAACAGTTCACCTACACCTGCCGTAATAACAACGAGCGAAAGCAGTAGGAAAAATACGACAAATGCGACAGGGAATAGCAGGAGTCCGAGCAGCACCTTCATCACAATCACCATAAAGCGACCAAAAGTTGTTACTACCGAAGCCACGCTCGACTTCGCCTGCTCCTCCTGCGTTGCTCCTTGGCGGTTGGCAATGGTGCTGGCAGAGATAGGCTTACCCTCAGCTTCGAGCTTCTGACGAGCCGACTTTGCCTCTGGAATGGCAAACCACAAGATAAGGTAGGTTATAAAAAAGACAGCGCAGAGATTGCCACCGAGTGTAGACAACCAATGGAGGAATGGTGCGCCAATCACTACAAGAATAAGTGGTGATGCCATAGCCAATCGAATCCACACTGCATCAACGCCGAAATGCTTTGCCAAACCTGCGCAGACACCGCCCAACTTTGCATTTTCGAGGTCGCGGTAGAGGCGGCGCGGAATACGGCTCTCGCTGCTATTGCCCGCCTTCTCCTCCTCGCCCGAAATAGCCTCCGGCGAGCCGAGTTGCTCGATGATATTCTCGATAATCGGCAGTGTTACAACGCACTGCGCATCGCTCTGTGCCGAGAGTATCAACTCGGCAATACGAGCCTCGATATCTGCCAAAATCTCCTCACTGTCGGGGCTGTTTTTGTACGCCTCTTTAAGCGATGCAAGGTAGTTATTAAGACGGTCGTATGCTGCCTTCTCAAAGGTGAAGCCAACACCCGAAATACTGCATTTTTTAATCTCGTTCATATCTGTTTCTCCTACTTTTTACGAATTGAACTTGCTCCTGTATTGGAGGTTATATTTACTTGACAATCACCGCTATAAATGATTGATGATGCACCCGATGCCGAGGCGTTCAGCAGTTGCAGACACTCCACATTTATTGCCGATGCTCCGCTTGCTTGCGTAGTGCATTGAACGCCGATTGCCGAAGCCTTCGATGCCCCCGAACATTCGAGGTCGAGGGTTGCAGTGCGCATCTTCTCGGCACGCAAGGTCGATGCCCCCGATAAGTCTATCTCGGCATCTGTTACCTGTCCCGTAAGGGTGGCTACCGAAGCCCCTGAGAGGTCGATATCGAGGTCATCGGTTGCCAACTCAGCCTTTATGGTCGAAGCACCCGAAGCATCTATCGAAACCTCCTTTGCCGCAGCTGTAACCTCAATTACCGAGGCGGAAGTTGCCTCCAAATCCAACTCTTTGCACGAGATTGTTGGCTTTACAATCACGCGAGCAGCCGCAGATGTTGTAATCTCGTCTATCTTGCCGTTGTAAGGCACATATACCTCTGCCAAAAGGTTAGAACGGCGCGATACGGGTGTACCCGAAAGTAGGGTGGCGTAGAGTGTGCCGTCTTTAACTTTGAGCGATACATACGGAATAACCGACTGCGGTGCGCGAACGATGATATTGCCCGTAGTGCGCTCCTCAACGATAAGGCGAATGGCCTTCGATACCTCTATCTCGTTGAAATCCATTGCTGAACGGCGAGCCTCCATTACAATTTTGTGCTCGTTGGCGATTGCGATGCCGGTCTTGGTATTTGTTTCGCCATCGGTGACAACATCAACACCTGCAACATCAACGCTAACACTTGCGCCTTCGCCATCTTTGGCTTTCACGCCTGCAGGAGATACACTCACTTTGGCTCCATTGCCATCTTTGGCTTTCACGCCCAAAGGTGATATGCTGACCTTTTCCCCACTACTTGCCTCAACCTTAATCCCAAGAGGCGATATTTTCACTTTGTTACCCTCTCCATCTTTGATAGTAAAGGCGGAGGCACTGCTCACTACTAACAATGCAGATATTGCAGCAGCTAAAATTCTCTGTCTCATATTCAAAATTTTTTATCGTTTATTTCTGATGTTATCGATCTGCTCCACAAGCGTATCCCACGCCTCGTCTAACGATGCGAGGTAGGTACGCCCCTCGGCAGTCAGGGTGTAGTACTTTCGTGGTGGTCCCTGTATGGACTCCTCCCAACGATAGGTCAGGTAACCGGCATTCTTCAATCGTGTCAGCAGGGGATAGAGCGTACCCTCGACCACAATCATTTCAGCCCTCTTCAACTCGGTAATAATGGCCGGCGCATACGAATCGCCATTTGCCAATATCGCAAGCACACAATACTCCATTATGCCCTTGCGCATCTGTACTTTTATATTATCCTTCTCCATGTTCTTAGCTGTTAGCCATTAGCCATTGGCTAAATTAAAATCCCTTTAATTCTCAATTCTCAATTCTTAATTCTTAATTTTTAATTGAGTTTACTCTTCCGGAATCAGCAACCACATAATAATATATACCCACAACGACATTCCGCCGAATATTATTAGGCAGAGCATTACGATACGCAAAATCGTGGAGTCGATGCCAAAGTGCTTGGCTAAACCACCACATACTCCCGCAATTGAACGGTCGGTGCGCGAACGGCGCAAAACATTACTATTCATATTACTTCTATTATTGGTTGTACCTTGATTGTTTTCTGTTCCAAAATCATCGGGCGTGCCGATGCGGGCAATTGCTCGCTCAACCATCGCGAGTGTTACTACCATCATTGTCGATGGCAAAGCCTCACGAAGTATCTCGGCGATGCGAATCTCGATATCGTTCATCACCTCTTCGGTATCGCTCGTGATGCGGCGGCGCACATCGTTGAGGTAGATGGTCAGTCGGTCGTAGGCATCGCGGTCAAGCGTAAAGACCTGCTGCCCGATATTTGCATTTATAGCCTCTTTCATACTCTATTATATTGTTATATTTATAATCCTGCTCCTTTTGAGTTTCCACCTATATTATCTCCACCATCGTCTGACTTGGCGTTTGTGCGCTTGACATACAAACCCTGCTTGCCGAAGTTGTAACTTACGGAGAGTCGTATGCAACGACCTACGGTGCTATCTGAACGCCACTGACGATAGGTTGGCGTGTCGGACATCGTCTTGAAGGTTGATAGTCGTTCGTGCGGATTATATACCGCAACGGCAACCTCCAACTTATCTTTCAGCAACTTCTGCCCGAGACGAGTCTGCGTTCCGAATACCCAATTTGTGCCAACACTGCCCATCTGTGGCTCCATACGCCACAGATACTCTCCAAGCGTAAGCCTTGCACCCTTCCACAACGCAATCATCATGTTGAGGTTGTGCGACAAGGTCCAGCCTTTGCTCTCAATGCCCTCGTCAGGCAACTTGAACGCCAAGTGACCACCTCGCACCGAGAACGAGAGGTTGAATTTCGATGATGGGCGATAGGAGAGCGACACCCCAGCGCCATAACCACGCATACGACCGTGATTGCGATAGGTGGAGTTTACAAAACCCTCATCGTCAATAAACGAGTATGACGATATAAGGTTATTCGAGAGGCGCGAATACAACTCGCCCGTTGCGCTCCACTTATTGTCCGAATAGGCATACTTCAACGATAGGTTATGAGTAACACCTGTGCGGAGGTTGGGGTTTCCGTACTGCTTCTCCGCTATACCCTCTGTTACAAACGGAGTCATAGCGTGTATGCCCGGGCGCGAGAGTCGCTCCGTGTAGGAGAAGGCGAGTGTGTGCCCCGTCTTTGGCAGATAGGTCAAGGAGATATATGGAATAACATTCACAAGCGAGGTGTTCCACTTCTCACGCTTATCGCTCTGATAGTCGGTTGCGTACCACGCCCCCTCCAAACGACCGCCTGCACGCACCGAAAGTTTATCCATCGAGTAGGCATAACCTGCATATACACCGAGTACATTGCGGACAAGGCGTGTATCTCCGTTCGACTCAGAGAGCATCACTCCTGATGCATCGCTATTTATCTGATGAGTAACTGTCAGCGTATTGTCGTATGAGTGCTTGGCACCTGCCTCAATGGTGTGGTGCTTGTTTATCGGGTTGATATAGTCTATTTGTGCCACATTTTGCAGTGCAGATGCAACTTGATTAGTCAAAATGTTTGTATCTGCAATACCACTTCCGTATGGGAGATAGTGTCGTAACTGCATCTGCTCCTGTGGCGGAATAATCGAGATATTATCTGACACGGTCAGTGTATGCCCCTCGCCCTTGAATGAGTGCTGGTAACTTACCGTAGCATCTACGCCAATCCAATCGTGTGTATTGGTCTGTGGCGAGTTGTAGCCATATAGCAACGCCTTGTTGCTGTCGAAATAGTCGTACTTGGCTCTGACATTGCTCTTCTGCTTGCCACCCCAAACGCCAACCTCGGCGGTGACGAGGTTTACCGAGTCAATCTGATAACTTGCATTTACATTGCCATAGAGCGAGTAGTAGCCGTAGCCATAGTTGCCATCGGCGTTCATATAGCGATAACCTGCGCCATCAACCAGATTCTCGAAATGGTTGCTTTGATATCCTACTGCATCTCTATTAGCCCACGCCTGCGAGTAGTAGAGCGAAGTCGAAAGCGACAACTTCTTGGTCTGCACCGTAAATTGTGCCGAGTTGTTGGTGTTCCAGTTGCGATTAAACCAATTGCCGGCAGCAAGATTTATGCGACCATTGTAGCCATCGAACTTTGCCTTTGTAGTGATGATATTCAAAACACCACCCACACCCTCGGCATCGTACTTCATCGAAGGGTTTGTAACCACCTCGATACGCTTGATTGACGAAGCGGGCATACTCTTGATAATATCGGCGAAGTTACGCGACATGGTAGAGGACTCATGACCATTTACGAGTATCTTGTAGTCGCTCTGTCCATTCATCAATACATTTCCGCTTGCATCGAGTGAGAGTTGAGGCACTTTGCGGATAATATCTTCGAGCGTACTTGTCGAAGATTCCGGGTCGTCCTCCACCGAGTAGGTCAATTTCTCGGCATCGGCGGTAACGATAGGCTTTTGAATGGTAACATTTACCGCATCTACCGCAACACCCTCCGTTAGGGCTATCTCGCCTAAATCTATGCGCTTGTTTGTTGCCTCAACTTGCTGCTTGTGGGTATTGTAGCCCACAGATGACACCTCCAAAGTCATCTTGCCCGACTGCTCGGTTTCGAGCGAGAACGAGCCATCGGCACGCGCTGCAACGGCTGCGACAATTGTGGTGTCGCGCAAGAGTGCAACTGTGGCATAGCCCACCTCTTTGCGAGAGGTAGCATCGACCACCTTTCCCAGTAGGGTGGTCTTTGCCGATAGTGCTGTTGTGGTCAGTAACAACACAAATGTTAAAAAATACTTGCCCATTATTCCTGTTATTTAGTTCTTTGTTATCGCAAATATAATGCATTTTTCAGTACTATGCAATAAAAGGTACTAAAAATTTTACAAGATAGTGCAAAAAAATAGTATATTCATCGAAAAACGATAAATATACCCATATTATATATAGCCAGAGGCTAAATTGAGAATTAAGAATTGAGAATTAAGAATTAGTTTTTCGCTTTCAGTTTTCCGTTTTCCGCTCTCAGCTCTCAACTCTCAACTCTCAACTTGTAGGATATGTTCTATCTCTCCTACATTTGTCGAATCCTTGACAAGAACAGTTTTCTCTTTGTCAAGTAGGTAGAGTGCCGGAATAGCACTTACATTATAGAGATTTTCGCGCTCGATATGGCAACCTTTATCATAGCCGTTTATCCACTCCGCAGGCATATCGCCAAGGTGTTTGTGCCACTCATCGAGATTCTCATCGGGATATATAGCGAGAATTTTTAGTCGCCCCTTGCGTTGCAGGTCGGAGATTATCTGCGACTGCTTTAACGCCTCGGTAATATCTCGACACATCGCACAACCAGGGTTGTTGATATAGACTATTACGAAGTCGTTTTTCAACGAGTACATATTGCGTGTGCGCCCTCTGCGGTCGGTATAGTCGAAGTCGTTAGCCTTATGCCCGATGCGATTTTGCGATACGACACGCAGGTCGTATTCGGGCGCCATCTTCTCGTACTTGTCGTAGTGGGGAGATGCAAGTTGCGCCTCCAAAACGGCAATATACAACTCATCGCTACGCAGTGGCGAGTTGGGATCGTGCAGAATCTTCTCGGAGAGCATCACGAAGTAGTCGAACATCTTTTTCGATACCGAAGCACGCTGCATCAGGTTGCGTATCGGCTCCTGCTCGGTGGGCGAAACAAAGTTAGAGAGGTATGTGGCGTAGGCTCTCAACATCTCCACGGTATCAGCTTTTGTGGTGTAGAGCGTATCGGCAAAGTCGAACTTATCCCAAAAATGGTCGCGCATATAGGCAACCTGTTGCTCTTCGGTCGCCTGCATCGGGGGTTGTACATAGTGGAAATGGTAACTCTTTGCCCGAGTTGCCTTGCTCTGTTTAGGAGCGCAACCCAAGCAAAGAGTCATAGAGATTATTGCGAGTATAATATGCTTCATTCTGTCGAGTTACTCACAAAAAATATACCTATTTCGCTATCAACGAGTAGTCGGTACCCTCGGTGATTTTGGTCTCGGTGAAGGTGTTGTTGTAGCGGTCTGTCGCCTCGACTCTAATCTCCTTTACATCGCTCTTTGTCAATTTGTACTGATACATGTGATAGCAAATTGACCACGCATTTCTTCCTGAATAGTAGTTATAGTAGAATCCTGCGGTGTACATATCTACACTCGCCACAACGCCATCGGGTAGGCGGCGAGGGCTCTCCCAAGTATAATCGCCTATCATTGTGCCGGCACTTGGTCGATATATCTTCACCGGCTCCATATTGCCGGTGTAATTTCCATCCTCAAAGACCTTAACAACCCACTTACTATCGACATTGAAGATATTTGCAATCAGAACATCTTCACCGAAGTTGAATGCGTAGTAGCCTGTACCTGCGTAGGTGTCGCTATCGGTACGAGCTCTACCGGTAACGGCATTGCCACGATATAGACGCATCTGTGTATTCTTGCTATCCATACCGGCATTGTATCCCATAAAGTATGACTCGGTAAATTTGTTGCCATCGCATACAAAGACATTGTATCCGCAAGGAGCTCCGTCTCCTGCAATATTTCCTCGCCACCACACTCCGCAAAGAGCACCTACATTATGTTCGTAGAGATGCGGATAAGGCGTATCAGGCTCTTCGATCACATACTCATAGTTGCGTGAGTAGTGGGTGTGTCCCGATACTATATGTGCATCATCGAACTCGTTAAGCAGAGCCTTCACCTCATGAGCATAATGGTCGGCATCTCCAATGAGTGGAGCGTGAACACACAAAATAACCATTTTATCTTTTGGTACAAGTGCCAAATCTTGTTGTAACCATTTGTATTGTTCTTCGAGAAATCCCTCGGAGTAACTGCCACTTGTGTCATTGTGGTGATATACGATATTACGCATGCTGATAATATGCACATCGCCACGATTGAACGAGTAGTTTGCTGGTCCGAAGAACTCTTCGTGACCTCGTTGTGCTTTCAGCTCGATTGTAGAACTGCGCAGATCAGGATTGATGACTGTACCACTACCATAGTAGGTATTGTCGTGATTTCCATATACTTGGAACACGGGTAATCCCGCCTTATCTATATGGAATCCATTGCGCATATCATCGCGTAGATGTTCGGTATTGACACCATCGCTATTTGCAATAATATCGCCAAGCGTAATGCCGTAGCACGGCAAACCGCTTGATTTGACCTCCTGACTGTGTTTGTAGAGTCCCGGTACAGCCTCGCTGTTAAATCGAGCTAATTGGGTTGTATTTCTTACCTGTGGATCACCTATGGTAAATAGAGCAAATTTCTTCTCTTTTCCACCTGCAAGCGGAGTGAGTGTAAAGTCGTATTGATTGGTATGGCTCGGGTAAGGCTTGTAGAAACAAGGCTGACCAAAGTCGTTAATTGGCACCTCGTACTCAGCGGGCAACGATATATAGATGTACCAAGTGTCGGAAGTAATATTATCCATCGAATAGTAACCTTTCGAGTCGGTAGCTACAACTTGGAAACCATCACTTACGGCAACACCTGCAATAGGATTACCGTTCGTATCCTTAACATAGCCCGAAATAGTAGGATAGAAGATTGAAAAGTTGTCCTTCTCTGGTGTCATCGCCTCCAATTCGCCTACTGTATTGCGATTATAGGTGATATCCTTAAATTCGCGAACAATGCCCGCCTTGATATCTTTGTTATCCCAGTAGCGAGTCATCTTCTTCTCCGAACCCTCTTCGATAAATTCGACTTGACATCTTCCTGTCTCTATTGCAGGCACCGAGATATAGAAAACGCTCTCTTCGCTTGTCGAAAGTACGAAGTTATCGGGCAAGGTGTATGTTATGCTGTTTGATGCACTCTCACTTGCCGAAAGTGTTGCCGAGATGCAATCTACGCTGAACTCTCCTGAAAGTTTTATTCCATCGGTTGAGGTGATAACGATGCGGTCCAAAACAATGCCATCGCTCGAAGCCTTCACCGGAAAGCGCAATAAACCGGCAAGGTGTTTTAACTCAATCTTATCTCCCTCATTTTCGACATATCCACACATCGGTACGCTGTTTGGAGCGAATGTCTCCTCCACATACTCCTGCTCGGCAGGGAACACTACCTTTGGAGAAGAGTAGGTCAGAGCCGAAGAATAGGGATATGTTACGCTATACGGCAGGCTCAAATCGCTCTTTACCTCGAATACGGCACTGCTCTTGTTTGTGTCGTTGATAACGGCACTCTCCGATGCGTGACCATTTACGACAATGCGGTCGCCCTCACTCCAAAAAGTAGGGTAGTCCTTACCATCTTTCTCACCGAGGTATATTCGGGTGTTCTCCAACGAGACAGAGAGGAATGTACTACTTTCTTCGATGAATGTAGTTGTGTTGTCGGTTTGACAACTCAACAATCCAACAATACAAGTTGCGGATATAATTAAGTTTGCAATCTGTTTCATTTCCTGAATAGAGCCTATTTTTATGGTTTCTTTGTTAGAGTATAATCTGTACCTTCGGTAATTATGGTCTCAGTATATTCATTATTGAAACGGTCAATAGCCACGACCTTTATCTTTGCATCTTTATTTTTTAGAGTGTACTGATACATGTGCCAACAAGAGTTATAAGCTCCGTTGCTTGGAGTATTGTTGGAACTGTTCCATCGTCCCAATATACCGAGATGTAGTCCTGCAACATAGAAATCTGCTCCGGTAACTACTCCATCTGCTGCTCTGCGCGGATTTTCGATAGAGTTATCGCCTACAAGTGTAGAAAAACTTGGCGCAGTATTCGGCAGGAGAGTCATATCTCCCGAGTATTTTTCATCCTCATATACCTGTATTACCCATCTGCTATCGGCATTATAGACATTTGCTAACAGAACATTCTCTGCGAAATTGAACGCGTAGTAACCCTTTATGCCATAGGTGTTCGTGCCTGAAATAGGACCACCCGTAACAGCATTACCACGATATAGACGCATCTGGTGCGAACGAGTATTCATACCGGTATTGTAGCCCATATAGTACCAGTCCGAGAAGGTGTTGCCCTCGCCAATAAAGACATTGTAGCCATTAGGTGTGCCATCACCGGCGATATTTGCCGACCACCACGAACCACACAGGGCACAAGTATTGTGCTCGAAAATTTTATGCGTTGAATCCGATATGGTTTCGTGCTCGTAGAGCTGCTGGCGGTGTATGTGCCCTGACATTATATGCGCCTCTTTGTATTCGTCAAGGAGCGAAAGCACCTCCTGTGTATAATAGGTTGAAGAGTAGTTGAAGAGTTGAATGTGAACACACAGTACCACCATCTTATCCTTTGGTACAAGAGCCAAATCCTGCTTCAACCACTCGTACTGCGAAGGCAGGAAGCCTCTTGTGTAACTACCGCTAGTGGTGTTGTAGCGATAGACTATATCGCGCATACCTATGATATGCACATCGCCACGATTGAATGAGAAGTTTACAGGACCGAATACCGCTTCGTGTTCGCGTTGAGCTTTCAGCTCGAATGTCGAACTTCTTTCATCAGGAAAGAGAGGAAGATTGCTGTTACAATAGGTGTTGTCATGATTACCCATAACCTGAAAAACAGGCATTCCTACACTCGAAACCGAGAAACCATCGCGCATATCATCGCGATAAGCTCCGGAATTTTTTGAATCGCCATTTGAGATAATATCACCGAGTGTAATGCCGTAACAGTTGATACCCTGCGCCTCGACTTCGTCACAATGCGATTTGATGCCGGGGATTGCCTCGTTTTGAAAACGCCCCAGAGCAGTCGCATTTGACACCTGCGGGTCGGCAAATGTGAATAGTGCAAACTTCTTCTCTTTTCCACCTGCAAGAGGCGTAAGCGTAAAGTTGTATTGGTTAGTGTTGCTTGGATAAGGCTTGTAGAAGCAAGGCTGACCATACTCGTTGGTTGGAATCTCATACTCGGCAGGAACGGAGATGTAGATATACCAGCAATCTTTTGTTACATCCATCGAGTAGTAACCCTTCGAGTCAGTGGCTACAACCTTAAATCCGTCACTTACGGCAACGCCCTCAATAGGGTTGCCATTTGTGTCTTTAACATACCCCGAGATGGTGGGATAGTACATTGTGAAAGAGTCTGAATCAACTCCCAAAGGCAATAACGCTCCGCCTACACCCCGTTTGTATGTTATGGTGTTAAATTCGCGTACAACACCCGCCTTTATCTCTTTACTACTCCAATAGCGAGTCATCTTTTCGCCCGATTTCTCGATAAACTCAACTTGGCATTTTCCTGTCTCTATGGCTGGCACCGAGATATAGAAAACGCTCTCCTCGCTTGTCGAAAGTGTGAAGTTGTCGGGCAAGGTGTAGGTTATATTGTTATAGCTATCCTCGCTTGCAACCATTGTTGCTGCGTTGCAATTGACCTCAAACTCTCCTGAGAGTTTTACACCATCAGTCGAGGTTATGACAATTTTTTCGAGAGATATTCCCTCGCTACCACTTATGACAGGAAAGCGCAACAATCCGCACAAATGCTTCAATGCTATCTTGCTGCTACCCGTTGTATAGCCACACATCGGTACACTTTCAGCAGCAAAAGTTCCTTCGGTATATTGCTGAACGGTAGGAATAACAACCTTTGGAGCTTCGGCGGTAGTAGAAGGAGTGTATGGGTATGTGATGTTGTAGGGAAATTTCGGAGAGCCATTCAGTTCGAATGTAGCCTCGGCTCTATTGTCGGATTTGATGATGCCCTCTTGTGAGAGTATGCCATTGACAACAATTTTATCACCTTCACTCCAATATACGGGGTAGGTATCGCCATCTTTTGTACCCAATGAGATTCGGGTAGAATTGGTGGAGATAGTCAGGGCGTGAACGCCATCCTCCACGCCGAGATTACTATCCGAAGAGTTATCTCTCGTACAGCCCGTGAGCAGAAAAGTAAAAAACGCAATCGAAAGCAGAAGTTTTTTCATGGTTAAAGTAGTTAAGTCAAGTCGTTTATTGGTTGATAAACAGCGTGATAAAAACGCAGGTTACAAATGCAAAGATAATCAATTTTATTAAAATAAAATTACATTTTGCATAATTATTGAAATATTTTTTGCAGCAAGCGTGGCTCAATTATTGCGATAAGGTCTAATCGATAACAAAAACCAGAGAAAAAATGGATACAAAAAAGACAACAACGGGGTTTCGCCTATCGGTAGCAACCCTTGCGATTATGAATGTTACCGCAGTAGTTAGTCTGCGAGGTTTGGCTGCGGAGTCGGTCTATGGACTCTCGTCAGCATTCTACTACCTTTTTGCTGCGATTGTTTTTCTGATTCCAACGGCGTTGGTAGCAGCCGAGTTGGCAGCGATGTACTCCGACAAGCAGGGAGGAGTCTTCCGCTGGGTAGGCGAGGCTATGGGCGCACGCATGGGCTTTTTGGCAATTTGGATTCAGTGGATACAATCCACAATTTGGTACCCTACGGTACTAACCTTTGGTGCGGTTTCTATTGCCTTTATCGGCATGGACCAGACGCACGATATGGCACTCGCCTCGAATAAGGTTTTCACCTTGATAGTGGTACTTGCGATATATTGGGTGGCGACATTTATTGCCCTGAAAGGTTTGAGTTGGGTAGGTAAAATCAGTAAGTGGGGTGGTATGATAGGCACAATTATCCCTGCCGGATTGCTTATCGTTATGGGCATCGCCTACCTCGCTACGGGCGGCACAAACCATATGGATATGAAGGAGGGCTTCTTCCCCGACCTATCGAAATTCGATAATTTGGTCTTGGCGAGTGGAATTTTCCTCTTCTATGCCGGTATGGAGATGATGGGTGTGCATGTTATGGAGGTCGATAACCCTCGCAAGAACTATCCGAAGGCTATTTTGCTCGGTGCACTCGTCACTGTTTTGATTTTCATCTTTGGCACCTTCTCGTTGGGCTTTATCATTCCTGCAAAGGAGGTTAATCTCACCCAATCGCTGTTGGTTGGCTTCGACAACTACCTCGCCTATTTTAAGATGTCATGGGCATCACCCGTTATTGCTATTGCCTTGATGTTCGGCGTGTTGGCTGGTGTGCTGACTTGGGTTTCAGGACCATCGAAGGGTATCTTTGCCGTGGGTAAAGCGGGTTACCTTCCGCCATTCTTCCAGAAGGAGAACTCAAATGGCGTACAGCGCAATATCTTGCTTATTCAGGGCTGTATCGTAACACTTTTGTCGCTACTTTTCGTTGTTATGCCGTCAGTTCAGTCGTTCTATCAGATATTGTCGCAACTTACCGCGTTGCTCTATCTTGTGATGTATATGCTGATGTTTGCTTCGGCGATTATACTGCGCTATCGCCGTGCGCAGAAGGAGCGTCCATTCCGCCTTGGTGGTAATACCACAATGTGGCTTATTGCGGGAGTAGGTTTTCTTGGTTCGTTGCTTGCTTTTGTGTTGAGCTTTATTCCGCCTGCACAGATTGCTACGGGAAGCACAACGGTTTGGTATTCAGTGCTTTTTGGTGGAGCATTTGTGGTTATAATTCTTCCGTTTATCATCTATGCAATGCGCAAACCATCATGGCGTAATCCGTCGGCAGTTTTTGCACCTTTCGAGTGGGAGAGATAAAGCGGAAAGCGGAAAGCGGAAAACTGAAAACTGAGAGCGCACCCCAGTAAGCGAACGAAGTGAGCGCCCCCAGTAAGGGCGGAACGCTCGCCCCCAGTAACCCCAGAAAACTCTGCGCCTTGACCACGCTCGGAGTTCGCACAACA
Source organism: Alistipes sp. (assembly GCA_045540675.1). Taxonomy (GTDB): domain Bacteria; phylum Bacteroidota; class Bacteroidia; order Bacteroidales; family Rikenellaceae; genus Alistipes. Next base: position 16,364 of record JAZQHQ010000018.1, read on the forward strand.
AAAAGAGATGGTGTCCGAAAACCCGGACA
>JAZQHQ010000019.1:0-9662 GCA_045540675.1 Alistipes sp.
GGGCGTTCCGCCCTTACTGGGGGCACTCACTTCGTTCGCTTACTGGGGTGCGCTGTTGCTTTTTAGTTTTCCGCTGCTCGTAACTCGCTGTAAATTAAATAATTAAACCTCAAAATCCCCCCCCCGAAAAATCGGGGAGGGGATTTTGTCCAAGCATAGTTCTTCCAATGATGCAAAGGTACTAAAAAAAATCCTAATTACAAGAAAAAGACGGAGAAAATTTAGTCTTTTCTCCGTCTTGAATGGTCGTGATACCTATATTTATTATATGTTCTCCTTCTCGATATCCTTGAAGTAGCGGTAAGTGCCGACCTTCAACTCTACGGTTGCTGCCTCGTCACATACAATCATTCCGTGAGGGTGTGTCTGGATTGCCGAAGCGGTGCAAGTGTGCGAGTATGCACCCTCGACTGCATTGTGCAATGCCATAGCCTTCTTGTGTCCAAAGGCGAGGATGATAACCTCCTTTGCCGAGAGAACAGTAGCTACGCCTACGGTCATAGCCAACTTCGGAACTTTGTTTACATCGTTGTCGAAGAAACGCGAGTTTACAACCAAAGTGTCATAGGTCAAACTCTTGACACGAGTGCGTGAATTGAGCGATGAGAATGGCTCGTTGAATGCCAAGTGACCATCCTCGCCAATACCACCCAAGAAGAGGTCAATACCGCCCGCTGCAACAATCTTTGCCTCGTACTCCTCGCACTCCTTAGCCAAGTCAGCTGCATTTCCGTTGAGGATATTTACATTTGCAGGGTTGATATCAACATGCTTGAAGAAGTTGTTCCACATAAACGAGTGGTAGCTCTCGGGATGCTCCTCTGGTAAACCTACATACTCGTCCATATTGAAGGTTACTACATTCTTGAACGATACCTTGCCCTCCTTGTAAAGCTCGATTAAGCGAGCATAGGTTGCAAGTGGGGTAGAGCCGGTTGGCAAACCGAGTACAAAACGACCTCCGGCAGCCTCCTTTTCGTTGATACGCTTTACGATATACTCCGCAGCCCAACGACCTGCTGTTTGTGCATTATCCTGAATAATAAGTCTCATAATTTTAATTTTTTATAGGGTTAAAACATTCTTACAAATACCTCGATAGCCTGATATTCTGCCATTCCGAGTGCATCATACTGCTTTGCGGTAGTTTGAGTTCTATCCTCGCTACGCTGCCAGAATTCGCGTGGGTCTTCGCCCGGGAACGGTACGATATCCTTCTGCGAAAGGTGACGATAGATGGCGTGACGCTTCATAATCATCTCGTTTGGAGAGAGAGGCACTGCCATATCCACAGAACCGAGATCCCACTCCATCCAAGCACCACGATAGAGCCACAAGTGGCAATCCTTGAACCACTCATCGTTGCGTACAACCTCGATAGCCTCCAAAACAATCTCGATGCAGGTGCGGTGTGTTCCGTGTGGGTCCGACAAGTCGCCTGCGGCATAGATTTGATGAGGTTTAACCTCGCGCAACAACTTTGCTACGATGTCGATATCTTCCTGAGTGAAAGGGCTCTTCTTGATGCCACCCGTCTCGTAGAACGGCAAGTTGAGGAAGTGGGCGTTAGTGTCGGGATTTAATCCGAACGAGCGCACCGCTGCACGAGCCTCGGCACGGCGAATAGCGCCTTTGAGGTTGAGAAGTGCGCGTGGCTCCGGCTCACCGGCACGCTTGCTCTTTACGATAGCCTCCACATTCGCAAACTCATCGGCAAAGCCCAACTCGTGTGCAACATCTATATTCTGCAATACCACATCATCGTGAACAGCAACATTTCCCGAAGTCTCGTATGCAACATGAACATTGTGTCCCTGCTCCACAAGGCGGATAAATGTTCCTCCCATCGAGATAACATCATCGTCTGGGTGTGGCGAGAAGATTAACACATTCTTTGGGAATGGGCTTGACTTAACAGGGCGTGTCGAGTCATCAGCATTTGGTTTTCCTCCCGGCCAACCTGTGATGGTGTGCTGCAAGTCGTTGAATACATCGATGTTAATCTGGTCGTAGGTGCGTCCCTGCTCCAACAACTCACCGAGCGAATTCTCAATGTAATCCTTGTGTGTGAGTTTCAAAATAGGCTTATTTACAACGCCGCACAACCATACCACAGCCTTGCGGGTAAATTTTGGAGTCCATTGGCATGAGCCAACCAACCAAGGGGTCTCTACGCGAGTGAGCTGCGATGATGCACCCTCGTCAATAACAATCTCGATATTGTTGTGTAACTGCAAATTCGATGCAGGCACCTGCTCGGTAATCTCGCCCTCGATAATGCGCTTAGCAATCTTTGCCTTGTCCTCGCCCCAAGCCATCACGATAATGCGCTCGGCCTTCATAATGGTACCGATACCCATCGTGATTGCCATCTTTGGAGTGTTCTCCAAGCCTCCGAATGCTCCCGACTGCACCTTACGCGACTGATAAGAGAGCTGCACAAGACGAGTCTTCGACTTTGCGGGAGAGCCTGGCTCATTAAAGCCAATCTGACCATCCTCGCCTACGCCGATAATCATCAAGTCGATGTGAGCCTTGCCATAGTTTGAGCAGAACTCCGACAACTTCTCATGTGAGAGTGTTCCATCAGGGAAGTTGATATTCTCGGCGAGGATATCAACATGGTCGAGCAACTCCTCGTGGATGCGATAGTTGCGACTCTGCTTTTCGGTTGGCTGGATAGGGTAGAACTCATCCAAGCTATAAACTGCAACATTCGCAAAACTTACCTCGCCTGCCTTGTAGCGCTTGACGAGTTCGCGATAGAGTCCAATAGGGGTCTTACCTGTTGTCAATCCGAGTACAAAAGGTTTCTCGCCTTTGTGTGCATTGATTGCCGCTACGATATTGTCGGCAATATATTGCACACCCTCATACTCACTTTCATAAGCTCGCGTTGCGATTCTCTCGTAGCGCTGCGTAAGGTCCTTGAATGCCTCATCTGCAATCAAGCCACCATCTTTTGGCAATGCATACTTGTTGTTCATATCAAAATATGTTTAAGGTTTTGTGTATTTCGTTTATTCTGCATCAGACTCTGCCATGGTGTGATAAACATTTACCACATCATCGTCCTCTTCTAACTTCTCAACGAGCTTCTCGACAGCCTCGCGACCCTCTGTATCGAGCTCCTTTGTGTCTGTAGGGATACGCACCGACTCTCCCGATACAATCTCGAATCCTTGGTCGTCAAGCCACTTCTGAATAGCACCGAATGACTCGTATGGAGCATAGACATTGATGCCGTCCTCCTCTACATAGAACTCATCTACGCCGAGGTCAATCATTTCGAGTTCGAGCTCCTCTGGGTCTGCACCCTCTGCCTTGAACTTGAACACGCACTTGTGCTCGAACATAAAGCCTACCGAGCCCGAGTTACCGAGAGTACCGCCGCACTTGTTGAAGTACATACGGATATTTGCCACTGTACGGTTTGTGTTGTCGGTAGCAGTCTCTACCAAGAATGCAACTCCGTTAGGACCATATCCTTCGTAAACTACCTCCTTGTAATCTGCTGCATCCTTCTCTGTTGCTCTCTTGATAGCTCTCTCTACATTCTCCTTTGGCATATTCTCTGCCTTGGCATTCTGCATCAAGATACGCAATCTTGTATTTGCCGATGGATCGCTACCACCAGCCTTTACTGCAATCTCAATCTCCTTTCCAATCTTCGTAAAGACACGAGCCATGTGACCCCATCTCTTCATCTTTCTCGCTTTGCGATACTCAAATGCTCTTCCCATACTCTTTTCTTTTTTTATTTGTTTGTAAACTTATTGCTCTTTGTTCTGTAAATCGTTCCGATGGACTCTTTTTGCGCTGCTCTTTTAAGAGTCAAGTTCCATTCCAACCCACAAAGTTATAAAATATAGCTTGAAATTTCAACTTTTATCAAAAAATTTTGCAAAATAGAAAAAAGGTTGTACCTTTGCCCTCGGAAAGATGGCAGAGTGGTCGAATGCGCCGGTCTTGAAAACCGATGAGCTGAGAGGCTCCGGGGGTTCGAATCCCTCTCTTTCCGCCACAAAGAGCAGTGTTTTACTGCTCTTTTTTTGTGGTAGAAAGAGAGGGATTCGTCAGTCGGCGGCGTCTCGGGCGGCTTGTCTGCATGTGGCTGTTGTTTGCTATCGCAAATCTTTGTCTTTGTTTGATGATTGTCTTTGAAAATAAATTTTCTGCCATCATCTGCCAAAGCCAACAATTTTTGATTGCAACAGCCCTACTTCGGTCACCTCTCGACTGCTGCGACCGTTCGAATCCTGTTGTGCTGTTTGTAAGCGCAGCAAAATGACATTCAATGTCATCAAAATTGGCGCAAAAAAGCTGACTGCTGATTGCTGACTGCTGATTGCTTTTTCCGTTTATTTTATTATCTTTGTGAAAATTTGTCGAACTATGGATTTTAGAATAGGTCACGGATATGATGTTCACGCCTTGGGCGATGGGTTGAGATTGGTACTTGGTGGGGTGGATATTCCTCACTCGAAAGGGTGTATAGCGCACTCTGATGGTGATGTGTTGGTACATGCTATTTGCGATGCGTTGCTCGGTGCTGCGGCACTTGGTGATATCGGAAAACACTTCCCCGACACCTCGGCTGAGTTCAAAGGCATAGATTCTCTTGTGTTGCTCGGCAGGGTAGTTGCTCTACTCGATAAGGAGGGCTATAAAATAGTAAATATAGACTCAACAATAGCAATGCAACGCCCTAAATTGCGTCCCCATATTGACCTTATGCGTGAGCGTATCGCCAATGCAGCAGGGGTTACGGTATCGCAGATATCGGTCAAAGCAACCACTACCGAACATCTCGGTTTTGAAGGCGAGGAGAAGGGTGTATCGGCAACAGCAGTATGCTTGATAAAATCGTTTTGATGAGTTCTTTTTGCACGAATGTGTCGGACTCCAAAATGCTCACATAGGTTTACTATGTTGCGCTTTTGTCGCCTAACATCGCACAAAAATAATCTCATCATTGACGATTTTATGGGATTGGAACGAGTAACTTTTAACTAATAAAAATTATATGAAAAATTTGGAGCCAAAGTTGGTGTGGGGAATCTTCGATGAGATTACGAAGGTGCCACGCCCATCAAAACACGAGGAGAAAATAGGCAAATACCTTATAGAGTTCGCCAAGTCGCATAATCTTGAATATCAGTGCGATGCAATCGGTAATATCGTAATTCGCAAAGCGGCATCGGTGGGTTATGAAAATCGCCCTACCGTAGTTTTGCAGGCGCATACCGATATGGTCTGCGAGAAAAACTCGGACAAGGTTTTCGATTTTGACAACGATGCCATTCAAACTTACATTGATGGTGATTGGGTGAAGGCTGATGGTACAACGCTTGGTGCTGATGATGGTATCGGAATGGCGGCAGCATTGGCTCTGCTTGTGGATGAAAGCGTACAGCATCCTGCTATTGAGGCGTTGTTTACTGTTGATGAAGAGACGGGTTTGACCGGAGCATTCAACCTCGGTGAGGGTATGTTGCAGGGCAAGTATCTTATAAATCTCGACTCGGAGGATGAGGGTGAGGTATTTATAGGTTGTGCAGGAGGAGTGGATACTTTGGCGTATCTGCCACTCGCAACCGAGCCTGCTCCGAGTGGATATACCTATTTCAAAGTTGCGGTAAGTGGTCTGTTGGGTGGTCATTCGGGCGATGATATCGATAAAGGACACGCCAACTCGAACAAATGGGCGGCGCGTATTGCAGAGCGTGCAGTGCGCCTATTTGAGGCACGATTGTCGCACTTCGATGGCGGAAATCTTCGCAATGCCATACCTCGTGAGGCATTCGTGATTTTGGGTGTGCCGAGCGATAAAGCAACCGCCTTTGAGAACGATGTAAAAGCGTTTGGCGAGGCGTTGTGTGCAGAGTTCGCCATCGTGGAGAAGAGCGCAAAGGTGGAGTGTACGAAGGTCGAAACCCCTGCAATGGTGTTGACAGAGGCGACACAACGCAACATGTTATTGGCGTTGTTGAGCGTGCCTTCGGGCGTATTGGCAATGTCGGCAGCGATGCCGGGATTGGTGGAGACCTCTACAAATCTTGCATCGGTAAAGTTTGTTGATGATAAAATTGTTATCACCACATCGCAACGCTCCTCGGTGGAGAGCGCAAAGGAGTATGCCAAGTTACATGTGGAGAGTGCCTTTGTGGCAGCAGGTTGCGAGGTTGTTCACTCTGACGGCTATCCGGGTTGGGCACCAAATCCACATTCGACACTGCTCGAATGTACAAAAGAGGCGTACAAGAGATTGTTCGGCACAGAGCCGAAGGTACGAGCAATTCACGCAGGCTTGGAGTGCGGTTTGTTCCTCGAAAAGTATCCTCATTTGGAGATGGTGTCGTTTGGACCAACGCTTCGCGGTGTTCACTCGCCTGATGAGCGTCTTGAAATAGCCACGGTGGATAAGTTCTGGAAGTTGCTTGTTGAGGTGGTGGGAACTATTGAGTAATCCACTTATTTACAATTCGTAGGAAATATCGGTTGTCGGAGTAGTCAATAGCTCCGACAACCGATATCTCTTCTGTCGGAATCTCCTCGCCGGCATAGGCACAGGTTGCAAGGGTGCGTATTGCAAAGGTTTTACCTCTTTTATCGACAAAGGTGCGATAGGTTGTTACCGCCTCGTCATTTTCAAAGTCGCACCACGACAATCCGCGCTCCTCTTCGCAGATGGATATATTATCAAAGCGTACGATGTTGCTTATATCGCTTACGCTAATCTCGGCAAAAGTTTTTGTCGGAGGGGCGAAATCTTCGCAAACACCTACCACGCGGATATAGCGGTTAAGTAGAATCTCGTCTATATTATCAATCGGAAAATCTCCTGTTGGAGCAGCTCCGAGTTCTATTTTGCCACCCACACGAGCCAACATCATTCCGTTGCAGAACACCTCCACTTCGGAGTATATGGGCAGATGTTTCCCGATGTTGTGAATATCGATAGCAATCTCCAAACCTCCACTCTCATCTACAATTATCACGCTTTTGTTCAACTCGCCGAGCCAATCGCTTGCCACAACAACACCCCGAACGATATAGTCATTTGTGATGCGGTAATGTTCTCCCATGCATAGGGATTTGAGATGAGCAATGCTAATCACTTTTGGCAACGAACCCACATGGCAATAGCCATCGTGATTATTGGTACAATGGAGCAACGATAATAGACTAGAAAGTATGATGAGAAGTCGTAATATCATCTGCAAAGCGAGGTTTTATAACATATTGTTTCCCTATGCTTAAACCGACATTTTCGTAGTATAGAATGCCTTGAATGGTTGTGTCGGTGTCGGGAAAGTCGAGATTTGCAAAATTTGCGTATGGGCTTATGTGGAGATATATCTCGTTTGCATTACTATCCGTAAAGCGGTGGTAATCACTCTCGTTATCCTCAATCGGAGAGTATTGAAGGCTCTCCACTTGCACAAATCTGCCACAAAGTGAGGTGTCGAGTGTTGTGAGGTTGCAACACAAAGGCGCGATGTTCTCAACCGAGTTGGAGCGTTTGATGTGCTTGTCGATAATTACTTGTGATTCAAATTCGCGTGGTGATGAATCAAAACTATGCGGAGGCAGTCCGATTTGCACTACTCCGTTCTTGACCATTATGGCTGTGCCGTTTAACTCAATTGCTACCATAACGCCAATGGGATATTGGGCGGCAATATCGTAGATGCCGAGCAGAATTTCAACGCCACCCGTGCCATCTTCGAGAACCATTGAACGATAGAAATTGCCCTCGTGATCGGAGGATGTTACACGCCCGACACATACCAAATCCGAATTTATGATGTAGCATTTATCCTTGCAAAGCTGTTGTAGCTGCGCAATATCGCAATTAGCCAACTCTGCAAACTCTTTTGTCGTTGAATATTTATGATTGTCGTAACAGCTATTCGTTGCGAGCAAAAGCAGTAGTGATACTATTATATGTCGCATAAAATTACCCTAAAAAACATCAAATTTTCGCAAAATTACTAAATATCACGAATTTTTGCTACTTTTGTTCGCGAATAGTAATGTGATGACAATTTATGCTTAATCTTTTACAAAGCGATACAGAGAAGTTGCAGAATTTGATAGTTCCCGATAGTGTGCAGAAGGCTCAACTCGCCGAGACAGTACATAAAATCGAAAAACTTTCAACTCTCGACTACAAACAACTCCTTACTGATATGGCGCAGGAGGCAGGGTGGATTGTACTAAAAATTATCCTCGCCTTTGTCGTATATTTCATTGGTAAACAGTTGATAAAGTGGGTAATACGCATTATGGATAAGGCGTTTACGCGCCATAAGGTCGAAGCATCGCTACGCTCGTTCCTGCGTAGCATGGTCAAAGTTTTATTGACGCTGATGTTGCTTCTTGCCATCGTGCAGACCTTGGGCGTCAATACCTCTTCGTTCCTTGCTATATTTGCTTCGGCAGGCTTGGCTGTCGGTATGGCTTTGAGTGGTACTTTGCAGAATTTTGCAGGTGGCGTGGTGCTTCTTCTGCTTCGCCCTTACAAGGTTGGCGACTATATCGAGGCACAGGGGCAGTCGGGTACAGTGGAGTCGATAGGATTGTTCTCAACATGCCTGAAAACGCCTGACCATCAGACAATCTATGTGCCGAATAATACCATAGCAACCTCCATTATCGATAACTATTCGCAGTCTGATATTCGCCGTGTCGATTGGACACTTTCGATTTCGTATGGTGATGATGTGGATGTTGCTCGCCGCGAGATTTTAGCGATGCTCTCTGCTGATAAGCGCGTTTTGACCGATAACGCACCTGTGGTATATGTTGCGAATTTGGGCGAGAGTTCTGTCGATTTGACAATTCGTGCGTGGGTGGCAAATGCCGATTATTGGGGACTCTTCTTCGATATGAACGAGAAGATGTACAAGGAGTTACCATTGAAGGGTATCAACTTCCCATTCCCTCAAATGGATGTAAACATTAAAAACAATAAATAATCACAATCATTATGGAGTTAAAGGATATTTTGGCAATTTCGGGACAACCCGGATTGTTCCGTTATGTAGCGCAGTCGCGTAACGGTTTTATTGTGGAGTCGCTTGTTGATGGCAAGCGTATGAACGCCTCTGCATCATCGCGTATTAGCGCACTCACCGAGATTTCAATGTTTACCGAGGGTGAGGATATTCCTCTTGCCGAGGTATTTACCAAGATGTACGAATATACCAAAGGCGAGCAAGGTCCATCTACCAAAGAGGGTGCATCTCGTCTTAAAGAGTTCTTCGGCATCGTCATTCCGGACTATGATCGCGAGCGTGTTCACGACTCCGATATCAAGAAGGCAATCTCTTGGTTCAATATGCTGGTAGCGGTAGGTATGACCAAGTTTGAAATCCCCGAGTAAAAAATCGTTCTGATTGGCTCTTTTTGCACGAGCCTGCGGATAGCAGAATGTCCATCCCCCAATAATCAAAGAGCCTGCCTAACAAGTTGTTAGGCAGGCTCTTTTCAAAGTCTATAAATTTTAGTAGATTACAAAGTCATCACCTTCGCTTCCGAAACCCGGAAGGAGTGCACTATCTCCGTAGCCGCCCTCAACAGCTACCTCGAAAATCTCAAATTCTGGTCTTAAATACTTTTTCATAGTTGTATTGCTGTTAAAGGTTAATTATTCT